>CBIHLN010000032.1:0-26373 GCA_966210725.1 uncultured Lysobacter sp.
GGTGTCGATCTTCGTCGGCCGCGCGCCGGACAAGACCAGCGGCTGGTTCTCGGTGCTGTTCTCGGAGAATTGGGCCCTGGTGGGCCGCTTCCGCCGGCTGCTGGCGATCCTGCTCAACGGCCGCAACACCGTGGTGCGCTTCGCCCCGCCGGTGTCGCTCCGCGGCGTCATCGACGAAGGCCTGCCGCCCGAGCGCACCGTGCGCAAGCTCTCGCGGGTACTGCGCACGCACTTCCGGCTGATCCGCGCCACGGTCATCGGCCCGGACCTGTCGACCCGCCGTCTGCTGGTGGACCAGGTGCTGGGCGCGGCGTCGGTCAAGGAGGCGATCGCCGAGGCCGCGCGCCGCGACGGCACCGACCTGACCGAAGCCTGGCGCAAGGCCCACCGCTACGCCTACGAGATCGCCGCCGACTACTCGCATCCGGTGGTGCGGTCGCTCAGCCTGATCCTCACGCCGATCTGGAACCGCATCTACCGCGGCGTGCTGGTGCACCACCTGGAGCGCCTCAAGGAGGACGCGCCCGGCCACGAGGTCGTTTACGTGCCCTGCCACCGCAGCCACATGGACTACCTGCTGCTGAGCTACCTGCTGTACTCGCGCGGCCTGGTGCCGCCGCACATCGTGGCCGGCATCAACCTCAACCTGCCGGTGGTCGGCACGGTGCTGCGCAAGGGCGGCGCGTTCTTCATCCGCCGCAGCATCCGCGGCAGCGCGTTGTACTCGGCCGTGCTCAGCGAATACGTCGCCCAGCTGATGGCCGGCGGGTATTCGATCGAGTACTTCGTGGAGGGCGGGCGCTCGCGCACCGGCCGGCTGCTGCCGCCCAAGGGCGGCATGGTGTCGATGACCGTGCGCGGCTACCTGCGCCAGCCGACGCGGCCCGTGCTGTTCCAGCCGGTCTACGTCGGCTACGAGAAGCTGATGGAGGGCAACAGCTACCTGGACGAGCTCTCGGGCAAGCCCAAGGAGAAGGAATCGATCTGGCAGCTGCTCACCGGCATCCCCAAGGTGCTGCGCTCCAACTACGGCCAGGTGGTGGTGAACTTCGGCGAACCCATCCGCCTGAGCGAGGTGCTGGCCGAACGCGCGCCCGAGTGGGACGGCCGGCCGGTGCCGGACGAGGAGAAGCCCGCCTGGCTGTCGGACACCGTCGACGCGCTGGCGCAGCGGATCCAGGTCAACGTCAACCGCGCCGCCGACGTCAATCCGATCAACCTGCTGTCGCTCGCGCTGCTGTCCACGCCCAAGCACGCCATGGGCGAGGGCGACCTGCTGGCGCAGATCGCGCTGAGCAAGACCCTGCTGGCCGAGCTGCCGTATTCGGACCGCGTCACCGTCACCCCGCACACGCCGCAGGAGATCGTCGCCCACGGGGAGGAGATCGGCGTGCTGTCGCGCATCCGCCATCCGCTGGGCGACGTGCTGGAAGTGGCCGACGACGACAAGGCGGTGCTGCTGACCTACTTCCGCAACAACGTCGTGCACCTGTTCACGTCGGCGTCGTGGATCGCCTGCTGCTTCCAGCACAACCGGCGCATGAGCCGCGGCGGCGTGCTTCGCCTGGGCCGCAGCGTGTACCCGTTCCTGCAGTCCGAACTGTTCCTGCCGTGGGACGAGGACACCTTCGTCGAGCGCGTCTCGCGCACCATCGAGGTGTTCATCCGCGAGGGCCTGCTGGAGCAGGTCAGCGACGAGGACGGCGGCATCCTCTCGCGCAATGCCGGCCAGTCCGACGAGGTCTTCCGCCTGCGCGCGATCGGCCACTCGCTGCAGCAGGCGTTCGAGCGCTACTACATCGCCATTTCGGTGCTGGCCAAGAACGGCGCCGGCACGCTCACCGCGTCGGAACTGGAAGGCCTGTGCCAGCTGGCCGCCCAGCGCCTGAGCCTGCTCTACGCGCCGGCCGCGCCGGAGTTCTTCGACAAGACGCTGTTCCGCGGCTTCATCCAGAAGCTGCGCGAACTCAAGCTGGTGTGGCCCGACGCCAACGGCAAGCTGGCCTTCGACCAGCGGCTGGAAGCGTGGGCGCGCGATGCCAAGTTCATCCTCGGGCGCGAGCTGCGCCACAGCATCGAGAAGGTGAGCCCGGAAGCCGTCAAGCCGGCCACGCCGGTCGAGACCCCCACCGGCGACCGACCGGCGGCCTGATCCGCCTGCGCGGGTCGTTCTAGTCTTGCAGCGGGCGCATCGTGCGCCCGGCGGCCGGCCTTGTGCCGGCCTACCCGCAGACCCGCCATGTCCCGGTCGATGCCGCACCTCGCGCCTGCCGCGCGCGCCTCCCGCTCCAGCCGCGCGCTGGTCCAGGCGCTGTTGCAACGCGCCGACATCCGCATCGACGGCGCACGCCCGTGGGACATGCGGGTGCACGACGCCGCGGTGTTCGACCGCATGCTGGCGCAGGGCAGCCTCGGACTGGGCGAGTCGTACATGGCCGGCGCGTGGGACTGCGCGCAGCTGGACGGCTTCTTCGACCGCCTGCTGCGCGCGCGCCTGCACCGTGAGGTGCAGCCCGCCCTAATGGCGTGGCACGCGCTGCGCGTGCGCCTGTTCAACCGCCAGCGGGGCCAGCGGGCGTGGGCGGTCGGCGAGGCGCACTACGACCTGGGCAACGACGTGTACGCCGCGATGCTCGACCCGTGGATGGCGTACTCGTGCGGCTACTGGGCCCAAGCCGACACGTTGAACGCCGCGCAGGAGGCCAAGCTCGACCTGGTCTGCCGCAAGCTCGGCCTGGACGAGCCCGGCCGCAACCCCGGCATGCGCCTGCTGGACATCGGGTGCGGTTGGGGCAGCCTGATGGCGTTCGCGGCGCGGCGCTACGGCGTGTCGTGCATCGGCGTCACCGTCTCGCGCGAGCAGGCCGCGTTCGTGCGCGAGCGCCATGCCGGCCTACCGATCGAGGTGCGGCTGCAGGACTACCGCGACCTCGATCCGGTCGCGCTCGGCGGTCGCGTCGACCGCATCGCCAGCATCGGCATGTTCGAGCACGTCGGCCGCCGCAACCATCGCGCCTTCATGCAGGTGGTCGAGCGGTGCCTCGCGCCCGAGGGCCTGGCGCTGCTGCACACCATCGGCCGCAACCGCCGCGACGCCGTGCCCGATCCGTGGATCGACCGGTACATCTTCCCCAACGGCGACCTGCCGTCGCTGCGCCAGGTCGGCGACGCGCTGGACGGCCTGCTGGTGGCCGAGGACGTGCACAACTTCGGCGCCGACTACGACCGCACGCTGATGGCATGGCACGCCAACTTCGAAGCCGCGTGGCCGCGCCTGGCCGCGCAGCTGGGCGAGACGTTCCACCGCATGTGGCGCTACTACCTGCTGTCATGCGCCGGCGCCTTCCGCGCCCGCGAGCTGCAGCTGTGGCAGTGGGTGCTGTCGCCGCGCGGCGTGCGCGGCGGTTGGCGGCGGCCCCGCGACGTGTGACCTGTAGGAGCGGCTTCAGTCGCGAATGGACTCCGGCTGCCTGGGAAGTCCCTGTAGGAGCGACGTGAGTCGCGACCGCACGGCATCCCGGAGGTTCAAATCGCGACTTGCGTCACTCCTAAAACGAATGATGTCGCCAAAAGCCATCGAGGCTGCAGCCGCTCCTACAACAGCGCGGCTCAGGCCGGTTCGTCGGGGATCAGCGCCGATTCCAGCTGGGCGATGCAGTCCTTCAGCCACAGCTTGCGCTTCTTCATGCGCTTGAGCGTCAGGTCGTCGTTCTGGTCCACGTCCAGCAGCGCGAGGCGGGCGATCGCGGTGTCGAGGTCGCGGTGCTCCTGCCGCAGTTCGGCCAGGCGTCGGGTCACTGCCGCGGGATCGTCGCTCTCGTGCATGGCCGCGAGCTTAGCGCGCGGCCGTGGCGGCGTCAGCGCAACCACGGGGCCGGAGCGCCGCGGCTGAATAGGCCGCCCGCGCGACGAGGGAGGTCCACGTCCGGCGCCACCGGGCCGGTAGAATGCCCGGTCCATGAGCGCCGTCCTGCCCCTGCATCCCGATTCCGCCGCGCCCGGCACCGCGCCTGCCATGCCGATGGCCGAACCCGAACCGCGCGCCGGCACGGTGGAGAAACTCGCCACCCGCCTGCGCCACCAGGTCGGCCAGGCGATCGCCGACTTCGGGATGATCGAGGACGGCGACAAGGTGATGGTCTGCCTGTCCGGCGGCAAGGACAGCTACACCATGCTGGACGTGCTGCTGCAGTTGCAGAGGAAGGCGCCGGTGAAGTTCGAGCTGGTGGCGGTCAACCTCGACCAGAAGCAGCCGGATTTCCCTGAACACGTGCTGCCGGCGTACCTGGAGTCGCTGGGCGTGCCGTACACCATCCTCGAGCAGGACACCTACTCGGTCGTGACGCGCGTGGTGCCGGAAGGCAAGACGATGTGCTCGCTGTGTTCACGCCTGCGCCGCGGCGCGCTGTACACGCACGCGGCCGAGCACGGCTTCACCAAGATCGCGCTGGGCCACCACCGCGACGACCTCGTCGCCACGTTCTTCCTCAACCTGTTCTTCCACGCCAAGCTCTCGGGCATGCCGCCCAAGCTGCTGTCGGACGACGGCCGCCACGTGGTGATCCGCCCGCTGGCGTACGTGCGCGAGGACGACATCGCGCGCTATGCGCGGCTCAAGCAGTTCCCGATCATTCCCTGCAACCTCTGCGGCAGCCAGGAAAACCTGCAGCGCAAGCAGGTGCAGCGGATGATGGCCGACTGGGAGCGCGAGTCGCCGGGCCGTCTGGAGACCATCGCGCGTGCGCTGGGCGACATCCGTCCGTCGCAGCTGAGCGATCCGAAGCTGTTCGATTTCCTGGGGTTGCGCGGAACGGTCGCGGAGGCGGTTGACGTGGCCCATGCCGCCCCGTCGCCCGCTGCAACCGGTGCGCGCAACGCGACACCCGACACTGCGCCATAACCCGGCCGTCATCCTCGCGGAGGACGGTAAACAGAAGAAGACGCACTCGACACGCAGTGCGGCACCACCCCATTCGCACCTACCGGATTTTCGATGTTCTTTCGCAACCTGACGCTGTTCCGCTTCCCCACCGCCCATTCCTTCGACGCCCTCGACACCGGCCTGGCCGAATGCCAGCTCAAGCCGGTCGGCCCCATGGAGCTGTCCAGCCGCGGGTTCGTGCCGCCGCTGGGCCGCGACACCGAGGCGATGTCGCACACCCGCGGCGATGCCACCTGGCTCAGCGTCGGCAGCGAGGAACGCCTGCTGCCCGGCTCGGTGGTCAACGACCTGCTGGCCAAGAAGCTGGCGGAAATCGAACAGAATGAAGGCCGCAAGCCCGGCGGCCGCACGCGCAAGCGCATCAAGGACGAACTGATCGTCGACCTGCTGCCGCGCGCCTTCATCAAGCCCGGCCGCACCGATGCGCTGATCGACCGGGAGCACGGCCTGCTGGTCGTCGACAGCTCCAGCCGCAAGTCGGCCGAGAACGTCGCCAGCGAGATCCGCCGCGCGTTGGGAAGCTTCCCGGCGCTGCCGCTCAATGCCGAGGTCGCGCCTCGCTCGGTGCTGACCGGCTGGGTGGCGGGGGAGCCGCTGCCCGATGGCCTGACGCTCGGCGACGAGTGCGAGCTGCGCGATCCGGTCGACCAGGGCGCGGTGGTGAAGTGCCAGCGCATGGAGCTGGCCGACAACGAGGAGATCGCCAAGCACCTGGAAACCGGCAAGCAGGTCACGCGCCTGGCGCTGAGCCTGGACGACCACGTCCAGTTCGTGCTCGGCGAGGACCTGGTCATTCGCAAGTTCAAGCTGCTCGACGGCGCCGTCGACCAGCTCGACAGCGGCGATGCCGGCGACATGCTGGCTGAGTTGGATGCGCGCTTCGCGCTGATGAGCGCGGAGGTCAAGCGCCTGTTCGTGGTGCTGGAGCGCGCGTTGAAGCTGAGCCGCGCCGAAGCCTGACGCGAGCGGCGTCGCGGCACTGCCGCGCGTCGCCACGCGCCATCGCGCGTTATCATCCGGGGCGTTCCACGGACGGACGCCCGACCCGTCAGCTGCCTTGCTTTCGCCAGAGTCCGTGCCGTCCATGCCGTCCCCCAAACGCCTGCTCGCGCCCCTGCTGCGCGTGCCCGAGCGTGCGTCCTTCGATGTCGAACTGGCCGATGGCCGAATCGTGCCCGTGCTGTGCGTGCGCGATGCACGCTCGCGCCGGGTGAAGCTGTCGGTCGACGAGCGCGGCGCGCGGCTGTCGTTGCCGTTGCGCGCCAGTGCCGCCGCCGGCGAGCGCTTCGTGCGCGAGCACCGCGAGTGGCTGGGCCAGCAGATCGACCGCCACGCGCTGGACGCGCTGCCCGAGCTGGTGCGTGGCGTGACCGAGGCGCTGCCGCTTCGCGGCGCGAGTTGTGCGATCGAATGGCGCGAGGGCCGTTTCACCTGCCTGGAGCTGGACGCCGCCGGCGACGATGCCGCACCGCGCGCGGTGTTCACCGTGGCCGCGCGCGCCGGTGATGCCGCTATCCACCGCGCACTGCGCGATTTCTACGAGGCGCAGGCGCGCGGCGACGTCGGCCGCTGGCTGCCGCGCCATGCGCAGGGCCTGCCGCGCCCGCTGCGGCGCGTGGTGTTCAAGGTCATGTCGTCGCAATGGGGCTCGCTCGCGCCGGACGGCACGATGGCGCTGGACCTGTCGCTGGTGCTGGCGCGGCCGTCGGCTTTCGAATACGTGCTGGTGCACGAGCTCTGCCACCTGATCCGTGCCGACCACTCGCGCGCGTTCTGGGGCGAGGTCGAGGCGCGTTTCCCGGACTGGCGCGACGAGCGCGACTACTTCCGCAGCGAGGGCCGTCGCCTGAAGGCGACGCTGCGCGGGCTGCTGGGTGGCTGAGCGGTCCGGCCGCGTGGCCGGCACGGGACGCGCGCCGCGTTGAACCGGTCGCGGCGCTGTTGCCGCGTCGCCGCCGGCCGCCATGTCCCGCCTGTCCTTTGCACGCGCCGCGCTGTGCGTGGCCCTGCCTGCCGCCCTCGCGCTGGCCGGCTGCAGCAAGTCGTCCGATGAACTGGCCGCCGAGGCCGCGATCCGCGCCGCCACGGGGCACGACGTCAAGGTCGACCGCGACGGGGAGCAGATCACGGTCAGGACCGACGAAGGCGAGATGCGCATCGCCGGTGGCGATGACCTCGCGCTGCCCGAGGCCTTCCTTGATGACATCTACCTGCCACCGCAGTACCGCGTCACCAGCGTCATGGACATGGGCGGGACGCACGTCGTCAGCCTGAGCGCGCACGGCCGGACCGGCGCGATGTTCGAGGAGGCTCGCAGCGCCATGGAGAAAGCCGGCTGGCAGCAGACCATGGCGATGCAGCACGACGCCGACAACGCGATGCTGGCCTTCGAGAAGGGCGATCGCGCCTCGGTGCTGTCCTTCAGCGGCGCCGACGGCGACGAGGTGCAGGTCGGGGTGCAGCTGCGGCAAACGCAGCCGTAGTCAACGCGCGAAGAAGTCGCCGATCGCGGCGGCCACCCCGGCCGGGTCTTCCATGTGCAGGTGGTGGCTGCCGTCCATCACCACCACTTCGCCGCGCTGCAGGCAGCCGGCGCGCGCGTGGCGCAGCACGTCGGGGAAATACGGCGGGGCCGGGTTGGCGTAGATGACGCGCACCGGGCACTGGATGCCGGCCACCAGGTCGCGCACCTGCGACTCGCTGATGCGGATGGCGGTCGGCTGGGTCAGGCGCGGGTCGCTGCGCCACGCATAGCCGCGACTGCCCGCGGCGTCCTGCGTCGGGACGATGCCGCGCTCCACCAGCAACCGCGCGACCGGCTCGCTCAGGCCATTGGCCTGCATGCGCGCTCGCACCGCCGTGGCGATGTCGGGGAACACCCGCAGCGGCCGCCGAGGCGCGGCGAACGCCTTGAACGCGTCGCGCAGGCGCTCGGCGGTGCGGTCTTCGCGCTCGGCCAGCGCGCCCAGCGACTCCACAAGCGCCAGCCGGCCGATACGGTCCGGGCGCGCCGCCGCCATCACGCTGGCGACCGCGCCGCCCAATGAATGCGCGAGCAGGTCGAAGCGGTCCCAGCCCAGCGCATCGGCCATCGCGAAGCCGGCGCGGGCGAAGCCGGCCATGGTGTAGTCCGCGGCCGGCGGCAGGTGTGCGCTGGCGCCGTGGCCGGGCATGTCGACCGCCACCAGGTCCAACGCCGGCAGCTTCGAGGCCAGGGGCGCGAAGCTGTCGGCGTTGTCCAGCCAGCCGTGCAGCGCCAGCACCCGCGGGCCGTCGCCGCCGCGGCGCCACCCGGTCAGGCGGCCGAAGGGGGTGTCGAGGGTGATCTCGCGGCGGCCGGTGGCGTCCATCGGCGTCACGCTCAACGCCACGCCTCCAGCTCGCGACGCGCGATGGCGGCCAGCGCGCGCGCGTGGTCGGGGCGGTCATTGAGGCAGGGGACGTAGCGCAGGCTGCCGCCGGCCGAATGCCCGGCGAACTCCTCGGCCAGCATCATCGCCACTTCTTCCAGGGTTTCCAGGCAGTCGACGGCGAAGCCGGGCGCGGCGACATCCACGGTGCGGATGCCGCGACCGGCCAGCGCCGCCAGCGTGTCGCTGGTGGAAGGCTCCAGCCAGCGTTCGCGGCCGAACCGCGACTGGTAGCTCAGCGTCCATTGCGATGGCTCCAGCCCGAGCGCCGTCGCAATGGCCGCCGCGCTGGCCTCGCATTGCGCCGCATACGGATCGCCCTGGTCGACCAGCCGCTGCGGCAGGCCGTGGAAGGAGAACAGCAGGTGGCCACCGTCGCCGTGGCGCGCGCGGTAGTCGCGGATCGACATCGCCACCGCCTCGATCCAGCCGGCATCCAGGTGGTAGTCCTCGACCATCCGCGTCGCCAGGCCGTCGGCGCGTTCCAGCACGTCGGCCACCGAGGCGGTGGTGGAGGTGGAGTACTGCGGGTACAGCGGCAGTGCCAGCACGCGGCGCACGCCGTCGCCGCGCAGGCGCTGCAGCAGCGTGCGGACATTCGGATTGCCGTAGCGCATCGCGTCGACCACGCGCACGCCCGGCAGTTCACGCTGGACGGCCTGCGCCAGGCGGCGCGTGTGCACCGCCAGCGGCGAGCCGCCCGGGCCCCGGGCGTCGTCGGCCAGCCAGATGGAGGCGTACTTGTGTGCCACCTTCGGCCCGCGGAGCGGCAGGATCACGAAGTGCAGCAGCGGGCACCACAGCCAGCGCGTCAGGCTGACCACGCGATGGTCGTGCAGGAACTCGGCCAGGTAACGACGCACGGCCGTCGCGGTCGGGGCGTCGGGCGTGCCCAGGTTGACCAGCACGACGGCGGTGTCGGCGTACGGCGCGTCGTCGCGCTCGGCGGCGTGTACGGGTGCGGAAGTCGCATTCATCGGCATAGGATGACAGCTGCCGCGATGCCCGGCAGCCGCCCCGCGTTGCAATGGCGTGTTGCGCAGTTGGGCACCGATTCATTGCCGCGTCACTAGCCTGAGCCGGCTGCCGCGGCGCGACGCGCCCGACAATGCGCCGAACGCCGCGCGAACGGCGCGGTCCAAGCGCCACCCCGAACACACCGATGGAGCCCGCCATGCGCCGCCTTGCCGTCCTGATGTTGTCCCTCACGCTCGCGTCCACGGCTGTCGCCGGCCCCACGGAAGACGCGCGCGCGCAGAACGCGCTGCGGGTGTTGAACGACATCCAGCGCATCCCCGAGTCCGCCATCCCTGACAAGCTGCTGGACGAGGCGCGCGCCATCGTGATCGTGCCCGACACGCTGAAGATCGGCCTGGTGCTGGGCGGCCGCCGCGGCCATGGCGTGGTGTCGGTGAAGAACCCCGACGGCACGTGGTCGAACCCCGCATTCGTGGCGTTGACGGGCGGCAGCATCGGGTTCCAGGCCGGCGTGCAGTCCTCCGACGTGGTGCTGGTGTTCACCAGCGAGCGCGGGCTCGAGTCGATCGTCAACGGCAAGATCACCCTGGGCGCCGATGCCGGTATCGCCGCCGGCCCGGTCGGGCGCAACACGGCGCTCGCGACCGACGGCAACCTCAAGGCCGAGATCTGGTCGTGGTCGCGCGCGCGCGGCCTGTTCGCCGGCGTCGCGCTGGACGGTGCGGTGCTGAGCATCGACGACGACGCCAACCAGGCCGTCTACGGCGGCGGCACCACGCCGCGCATGATCTTCGAGGGACGCACCGCCCAGCCGCCGTCGGATGCGATCGTGGACGTGCGCGACCAGCTGGAGGAGGCCACCGCCAGCGCCCGGTTCGCGCGCGGGACCGACGGCCGTGCAGGGGCCGACACGGCGGCGCGGGCCGGCGGCGCGGTCACCGCGCCGGTCCAGGTCGCCCCGCCCGCCGCGCCGCCGGTGCAGGCGCCGCCGCAGCCCGAGCCGTTCGAAACGGTCGAGAGCCCGACCACCATCGAACCGCTGCCGTAACGCACCCGGACGCGGCCTTCGCACGGCCGCACCACGGCGCGACCGGACCCGCTGCGGTATCCTGAGCGCCCGTCCGCACAGGCAATCCCATGGGCAGTTTCAGCATCTGGCACTGGCTGGTCGTGCTGGTGATCGTGGTCCTCGTCTTCGGCACCAAGCGCCTGAAGAACGTCGGCAAGGACCTCGGCGAAGCCGTCAAGGGCTTCAAGCAGGGCGTGCACGACGGCGACAGCGACGGGCCGGACGCGCGCCTGCCGCACGAGCGCAACGTGGATGCCGAGCCGCCGCGTCAGGATGCCTCGACGCCGCCGCGCGACGAGACCCGCCGCTGACCGCGCGCCCCGCGTGAGCACCGGCCCCGCATGTTCGATATCGGTTTTTCCGAGCTGTTCGTCGTCGCCGTGGTGGCGTTGATCGTGCTCGGGCCCGAGCGGCTGCCCAAGGCCGCGCGTTTCGCCGGCCTGTGGGTGCGGCGCGCGCGCGCGCAGTGGTATTCGGTCAAGGCCGAGCTCGAGAACGAGCTGGCCGACGAGGAGCTCAAGCGCAGCCTGCGCCGGGCCCGCGACGACCTGGATGACGCGCGCGCCGCCGTGGCCGCCAGCGGCGTGGCGGTGCGCGAGGGGTTCAGCGTCGGGCCGCGCGACCCGCTGCCCGAACCGGGCGGTCCGCCCAAGGGCGACCCCGGCAGCGGTGAACCGCCGGAAGGCGACCCCGATCCCGGTACACCCGTGCGGCGCGACCCGGGCGTCGACGCGCCGGTGAAGGAGCCGCCCGCGGCACCGGACGACCCCGACCGCAGCCCGGTCCCCGATGACCATGACCCGCGACGACGCTGAGCGCGCCGCCGCGGCGCCGGCCGAGCCGCGCCTGATCGACCACCTGCTGGAACTGCGCGCGCGGCTGCTGCGCGCGGTGGTCGGGCTGGTGCTGGTGCTGCTGGTGCTGCTGCCGTTCGCCAACGACCTCTACGCCTGGCTGTCGGCGCCGCTGCTGGCCAAGCTGCCGGCCGGCGGCCAGCTGATCGCGGTGGAAGTCGCCTCGCCGTTCTTCGCACCGCTGAAGCTGGCGTTCTTCGTTGCGCTGATGCTGACGATGCCGTGGCTGCTGTACCAGGCGTGGGCCTTCGTCGCGCCGGGGCTCTACCAGCGCGAGAAGCGCCTGGCGCTGCCGCTGCTGGTGTCGGCGGTGGCCCTGTTCTACGCCGGCTGCGCGTTCGCGTTCTACCTGGTCCTGCCGACGGTGTTCGGATTCCTGGCTGGCATCACGCCCGAAGGCGTGGCGATGATGACCGACATCAACGCCTACCTCGACTTCGTGCTGGTGATCTTCCTGGCGTTCGGGCTCAGCTTCGAACTGCCGGTGGCGCTGGTGGTGCTGGCGCTGCTGGGCTGGGTGACGCCGGCGCAGCTGGCCGAATCGCGCGGCTACGCGATCGTGGGCATGTTCGTGATCGCAGCGGTCATCACCCCGCCGGACGTCGTCTCGCAGCTGATGCTGGCGATCCCGATGTGCCTGCTGTACGAGGTCGGCATCATCGCCGCGCGGATGGTCGCGCCGCGGCGCGGGGCCTGACGGTTCCAGTTCCGCGCAGGTACCCAACCCGTAGGAGCGGCTTCAGCCGCGATTGGCGCGCAGCGCCCGTGCAGGGGCGACGTGAGTCGCGACCCGTCGGGGCCATGGGGCCGCGCGGTCGCGACTCGCGTCGCTCCTACAAACACCTGGGGCAACCTCAATCCGCAGGGGATCGCGGCTGAAGCCGCTCCTACACGTGTCGCTTGGGGTCCGGCTTACGCCTCAAACCCGCCCGACGCCGGCGTCACCACCGGCGGCGCCGGCGCATCGCCGAGCATCTGCCGCCAGGCGTGGTACAGCGTGCCGGCCATCACCGGCATCAGCACCGCCATCATCAGCAGCTGGCCGACAAACAGCGCGGCGGCCTGGCCGATGGCCAGCCCGATCAATGCGGTGACGATGTTGATGCCGATGGTGATGGCGATGACCGCGATGAACAGGAGCACGATCAGCAGCAGCACCGCCGGCAGGTTGCGGATGCAGGCGCGGAAGCTGGCGCCCATCGCGGCGAACGCACCGCGCTCGGTGAACATCACGTCCGGGATGGCGATGAAGGTGAAAAACCCCACCACCACGCCCACCACCATCGCCAGCAGCAGCCAGCCGAACATGCGGTTCGTCGGCAGGCTCTCCACCAGCGCCGGGTCCGGGTTGGTCTGCAACTCCTGCATGACGTTGGCCATCTGCTGCAGCTGTTCGGGACCGAACATCACCAGCAGCAGCACCACCAGCACCGCCAGCGCGGCGATCTGCGGCAGCAGCATCGCCAGCAGCCGGGGCAGCTTGCCCTCGCGAACGCCCTGCGCCAGGTGCACGGGCTGCGCGCTGCGGCCCTGGTCGACCTCGCGCGCGGCATAGATCATGCCGCCGAACAGGATCGGCCCGAGCACCGCGACAATGAAGGTCAGCCACAACTGGCCCGACATCGCCGCCAGCATCGACAGCGCGCCCCAGATCACGCCGAGCAGGCCGAGCGCCAGCGGCGCCTTGCGCAACAGGCCGAAGCCGGCCAGCAACCATTCCGCGCCGGCGTTGAACGGCACCTTGCGAATCTGCGTCATCGTGGGTTCCCGGAAGTACGTGGTCGTGCGTAGGTCGCCATCTTAAACGCGATGGCGGCCGCGGCCCCTACCGCCGCGCCAGCCCACGGGCGTGGTGCACGAAGCGCTTCAGCACCCGGCGCGCCTCGGGCGCGGCGCGCACGTTGCGGGTGATCGCCCTGGGGCACTGGCCTTCCTGCTGCAGCGCGACGCGGCGCGCGTGCACGTAGCCGCGCATGTGGGTGGCGCTGAACTCGGGGTGGAACTGCACGCCCCAGGCCGCCTCGCCCCAGCGGAAGGCGTGGCAGGCGTCGTGGTCCGAGCGCGCCAGCACGGTGGCGCCCGGCGGCGGTGCCAGCACCGTCTGCAGGTGCGTCACCTGCGCGGCGAAGCGTTCGGGGATCGGGGCGAACACCGGGTCGTCCTGCGCGGCCGGATGCAGCTGGATGTCGACCGTGCCCATCTCGCGGCCCGCCGGGTGGTTGCCGATCTCGCCACCGAGCGCGTGCGCCAGCAGCTGGTGGCCGTAGCAGATGCCGAACACCGGCGTGCCGGCGTGCGCGGCGTCGCGCAGCCAGGCGGCACTGGCCTCGGACCAGTCGGCGCGGTCGGTGACCATCGCGCCGGACCCGGTGACGATCACGCCGGCGAAGCCCTCGCGCGGCGGCAGCGGTTCACCGCCCTGGACGTCGACCGCGACGGTGTCGTCCTCGTGCAGGCCGGCGGCGACGCGGATCCAGTGGGGGAAGCCGCGGTAACGGCGCATGGAGGCGACCGGCTGGCCGGTCTCCAGGATCAGGAAAGGGGGCATGGGACCTGCGGGTTCAGTCTTGCGGCGGTAGGACGGAAACGACTTCGGCGATTGTAGTCAGCCCCAGCGCGACCTTGTCGGCCGCCGCCATGCGCAGTGTTCGCACGCCTTCGTCGGCGGCGGCCCGGGAGAACGCGGCCAGGTCCATCTCCGCGCGGATGAGGCCGCGCAGGCGCGGGGTGACGGTCAGCAGCTCGTACAGGCCGACCCGGCCCAGGTAGCCGGTGCGCCGGCACTCCAGGCAGCCGACCGCGGCATGCGGGTGCTGGACCGCGGGCGGCGGCGCGTCGCCCAGCAAGCTGCGCCAGTCCTCGGCGTCCAGCCTCGCCGGCCGTTTGCAGTGCGGGCACAGCGTGCGCACCAGCCGCTGCGCCAGCACGCCGTTGAGCGTGGAGGCGACCAGGTAGTGCGGCACGCCCAGGTCCAGTAGGCGGGTGATCGCCGAGGCGGCATCGTTGGTGTGCAGGGTCGACAGGACCAAGTGACCGGTGAGCGCGGCCTGCACCGCCATCTGCGCGGTCTCCAGGTCGCGAATCTCGCCGATCATGATGATGTCCGGGTCCTGCCGCAGCAGGGTGCGCACCCCAGAGGCGAAGTCCAGATCGATGCCCGGCTGCACCTGCATCTGGTTGAACTCCGGCGCGACCATCTCGATCGGGTCCTCGACGCTGCAGACGTTCACGTCCGGCGTGGCCAGCCGCTTGAGGGTCGAGTACAGCGTGGTCGTCTTGCCCGAGCCGGTCGGTCCGGTCACCAGCACGATGCCGTGCGGGCGCTCGACCAGCGCGTTCCAGCCGGCGGCCTCGTCGGCGCTGAAACCCAACTGGCCGATGTCCTTGATCGCGGTGTCCGGGTCGAAGATGCGCATCACGCACTTCTCGCCGAACGCGGTGGGCATCGTCGACACGCGCATCTCGACCTCGCGCCCGCCAGGCGAGCGCGTCTTGATGCGGCCGTCCTGCGGGCGCCGGCGCTCGGCCAGGTCCATGCGGCTCAAGACCTTGATGCGGCTGACCACCGCGGTCATCACCGCGGGTGGCAGCTCGAACACCTTGTGCATCACGCCATCGATGCGGAAGCGCATGCGCCCCATGTCGCGGCGCGGCTCCAGGTGGATGTCGGAGGCGCGCTGCTCGTAGGCGTACTGCAGCAGCCAGTCGACGATGTGCACCACGTGGTGGTCGTCGGCGCCGACCTCGCCGACCCGCCCCAGCTCGATGAGCTGTTCGAAGTTGGGCATGCCGGTGGTGTCGCGGGTTTCGCGCGCGCCGCGCACGGACCGCGTCACGCCGAAGAACTCCATCGTGTAGCGGTGCAGGTCCAGCGGGTTGACCACCGCCAGCTCGACCGGGCGCCGCGTCAGGTGCTGCAGGTCGTCCCACCACGCCAGGTCGGTGGGCTCGCTGGTGGCGACCAGCACGCGTTCGTGGCTGACCGCCAGGGGGAGGATGCGGTGCCGGCGCGCGTAGGCATGCGAGACCACCGCCGTGGCGGCGGCGACGTCCACGCGGGTGGGGTCGATGCGCAGGTAGCGGTGGCCGGTCTCGTGCGCCAGCCATTCGGTCAGCCGCTCCAGGCTGAGCTCGGTGCCCGGGTGCCGGCGCGAGTCCAGTTTGAGGTTGGCCAGCAGCACCAGCGGGTGCACGTCGCCGGGGTGGCGGGCGGCGGCGGTCCCGTGCACGCGCTCGGCATCGCCAGCGGCGATCAGGCCGTCTTCGGCCAGCACCGTGGCCACCCGCGCCAGCGACAGGCGGCCGGGCGGGAGGCGGGTCGGCACCGGCGGGGCGGTCTCGCCGGGCACGTGTCGCGGCTCGTTCAAGCCATCGCTCCTGCGGGTGCGCATCGCGGAAAAGGGGTTCGATACGGCGGTGCCCGCCGCGCGCGGTCGGACGCCGTGAGGGCGCTCGCTATACTAGCGCGCCCTTACGCACGGCCCTTCCCGCCATGAGCGACGCGGTCACATTCCAGCAGCTGATCCAGCGCCTGAACGCCTACTGGGCGGAGCAGGGCTGCGTGCTGATCCAGCCGCTCGACCTGGAGGTCGGCGCCGGCACGTTCCACCCGGCCACCTTCCTGCGTGCGCTCGGCCCGGAGCCGTGGAATGCCGCCTACGTGCAGCCCTGCCGCCGCCCCACCGACGGCCGCTACGGCGACAACCCCAACCGCCTGCAGCGCTACTACCAGTACCAGGTGGCGATGAAGCCGTCGCCCGACAACATCGTCGAGCTGTACTTCGACTCGCTCAAAGCGCTGGGCGTGGATCCGCTGGTGCACGACCTGCGCCTGGTCGAGGACAACTGGGAATCGCCGACGCTGGGCGCCTGGGGCCTGGGCTGGGAGGTCTGGCTCAACGGCATGGAGGTGACGCAGTTCACCTACTTCCAGCAGGCCGGCGGCATCGAGTGCAAGCCGGTGCTGGGCGAGATCACCTACGGCCTCGAGCGGCTGTGCATGTACCTGCAGAACGTCGACAACGTGTTCGACCTGGTGTGGACCCACGGCCCCGACGGATCGCCGGTGACCTACCGCGACGTCTACCACCAGAACGAGGTCGAGCAGAGCACGTACAACTTCGAGCACGCCGACGTCGCCGAGCTCTTCCACCGCTTCGACGCGTACGAGGCCGAGGCCGCCAGGCTCACCGAACTCGGCCTGCCGCTGCCGGCCTACGAGCAGGTGTGCAAGGCCAGCCACAGCTTCAACATGCTCGACGCGCGCCGCGCGATCTCCGTCACCGAGCGCCAGCGCTACATCCTGCGGGTCCGCAGGATCGCGCAGGGCGTGGCGGAGGCGTATTTCGCGCAACGCGAGAAGCTGGGGTTTCCGGGGCTGAAGCAGCCACCGCAGGCCGCCTAGCCATGCGCTTTGCCCCCTCTCCCCCTGGGAGAGGGCCGGGGTGAGGGCCCGGCGAAGCTCCGCTGCCGACCTGTTGACCGCCATCCATCAGCTGACGGACTCCACCGCCGAATCAGTACCGCAACTCCGCCGCACCCTCATCCGCCCTCCGGGCACCTTCTCCCAACCGGAGAAGGAAAAAACAGAAGTCACAACAAGACGACGCCATGACCGACACCCAACCCCTGCCCATGCTGCCCCTGCTCGTCGAACTGGGCACCGAGGAACTGCCGGTCAAGGCGCTGCCGGGCCTGGCGCAGGCGTTCTTCGATGGCGTGATCGACGGACTGGCCAAGCGCGGCATCGCCTTCGAGCGCGGCGCGGCCAAGCCGCTGTATTCGCCGCGCCGGCTGGCGGTGGTGTTGCCGGCGGTGGCGGTCGAGCAGCCCGAGCAGCGCTCGGAAGTGCTGGGCCCGTACCTCAACATCGCGCTGGATACCGACGGTCAGCCCACGCGCGCGCTGCAGGGCTTCGCCGCGAAGGCGGGGGTCGAGTGGAGCACGCTGGAGAAGACCACCGACGCCAAGGGCGAGCGCTTCGTCCACCGCGCGGTGACGCCGGGCGCACGCACGGCCGAGCTGCTGGGCGACATCGTGCGCGAGGCCATCGCCGCCATGCCCATCCCCAAGCCGATGCGCTGGGGCGCGCACGCGCACGGCTTCGCGCGGCCGGTGCACTGGCTGGTGCTCATGCTGGGCGGCGAGATCGTCGATGCCGAGGTGCTGGGCGCGCGCAGTGACCGCATGAGCCGCGGCCACCGCTTCATGCACGACAAGCCGGTGTGGATCGGCGGCGCCGACGACTACGCCGATGCCCTGCGCGGCGCGAAGGTGCTGGTCGATCCCGACGAGCGCCGCGCGCGCATCCGTGACGAGGTCGACGCTGCCGCGCGCGGCGCCGGCGGCACGGCACGCATCGACGACGGCATCCTGGAAGAGGTGAACGGCCTGGTGGAGTGGCCCAAGGCCGTGGCCTGCAGCTTCGAGCGCGAATTCCTCGCCGTGCCGCAGGAAGCGCTCATCGCGACGATGGAGACCAACCAGAAGTTCTTCCCGGTGCTGGACGCCGAGGGGCGCCTGAGCGAGCACTTCGTCGGCATCGCCAACATCGAGTCGAAGAACGAAGCCGAGGTCCGCAAGGGCTACGAGCGCGTGATCCGCCCGCGCTTCAGCGATGCGAAGTTCTTCTTCGTCGAGGACATGAAGCAGGGCCTGGCGTCGATGAACGAGGGCCTGGCCACCGTCACCTACCAGAAGGCGCTGGGCAGCGTGGCCGACAAGGTCGCGCGCGTGGCGGCGCTGGCCGAGGTGATCGCGCCGCAGGTCGGCGTTGATCCCGCGCTGGCGCGCCGCGCAGCGCAGCTGTCCAAGGCCGACCTGCAGTCGCGCCTGGTCGGCGAGTTCCCCGAACTGCAGGGCATCGCCGGCCGCCATTACGTGATGCAGGACGCGGCCCTGTCGGAGCTTCCGCTGGAGCACCGCACCGCCGTGGCCGATGCCATCGACCAGGCCTACATGCCGCGCTTCGCCGGCGATGCCATCGCACCGTCCAAACTCGGCCAGGTGCTGGCGATCGCCGAGCGCCTGGACACGCTGGCCGGCGGGTTCGCCGCCGGCCTGAAGCCGACCGGCAACAAGGACCCGTTCGCGCTGCGGCGCAATGCGCTGGGGTTGGCGCGGACGTTGCTGGAAGGCGGCCACGACCTGCTGCTGCACGCCCTGGTCGAGCAGGCCATGGCATTGCAGCCGACGCGCGCCGCCGACATCGGCAGCTTCGATGTCACCGGGTTCGTCTACGACCGCCTGCGCGCGTACTACGCCGAGCGCGACGTGCCGCCGCAGCAGTTCGCGGCCGTGGAGGGCGTCCCGCACGAGTCGCTGCCGGACTTCGACCAGCGCCTGCAGGCGATCGCCGAGTTCGCGCGGCTGCCGGAGGCCGATGCGCTGGCCGCGGCCAACAAACGCATCGGCAACATCCTCAAGAAGGTCGACGGTGCCGTGCCGTCCGCCGTCGATCCCTCGCTGTTCGCACTGGAGGCCGAGCGCGAACTGGCCCAGGCGGTCGACGCGGCCGTCGCCGACACCGACCCGCTGCTGGACGCGCGTGACTACGTGGCCGTGCTCGGCCGGCTGGCGCGCCTGCGCCCGCAGGTCGACCGCTTCTTCGACGACGTCATGGTGAATGCCGATGACGCCGCGGTCCGCAACAACCGCCTGGCCCTGCTCAAGCGCCTGAGCGACCGCCTCGGCAGCGTCGCGGCGATCGAGCACCTGTCGGGCTGAGGTGCGGGCGGTCGCGATTGCGCGTGGCCGGCGCTGCGTCGCTCGGCCCGGGCTGGCGCGCGCTGACTGGCTATCGGCGTCACACCCCTGCCGTCATCCCGCGAACGTCGGGTTCCACCTTCAGGCTGTGACCTAGCGTTCGGCTTCAACCGTGCAGTGATGCATGCACGGATGGCCGGGGCGGGGCAGGGCGCCGACGAACGTCCGGACGGGTCTTGGCGTTCGCCGGGAAGTCGGGATCGGGCCAACGCGTCCGCGCGTGCAGCACCGTCCCACTCCACTCCACCTTGACGGCCGCATCCCGATCCTCGCGCGATGCCCAGCCGCCGCCCACCCGCCAAGCCCCCCACGCCCATCGCCGCCGGCAACGACGCGGCGATCGCCCATGCCCGTGCCGCGGGGCTCCGGTATGTCAGCGACCTGGACCCCGGCTACGTGCGCCAGCGGTCGGGCAAGGGCTTCAGCTATCGCGACCCGGCCGGCCAGGCCGTGCGCGACGCCGACGAGCTGCAACGCATCCGCGCGCTGGCAGTGCCACCGGCCTACACCGACGTGTGGATCTGCCTGCACCCCAAGGGGCACCTGCAGGCGACGGGGCGCGATGCGCGGCGCCGTAAGCAGTACCGCTACCACCCGGAGTGGCAGCGCGTGCGCGGCGAGGGCAAGTTCGACCGGATCATCGCCTTTGGCGACGCCCTGCCGCGCCTGCGCCGGCGGCTCAAGCGCGACTTGGCGCTGGCCGGGTACCCGCGCGACAAGGTGCTCGCGATCGCGGTGGGCGTGATGGCGGCGACGCTGATCCGCGTTGGCAACGACACCTACGCGCGCAGCAACAAGTCCTTCGGGCTGACGACGCTGCGCAACCGCCATATCGCGTTCCTGCGCGGCGGACGCGCGCGCCTGAAGTTCCGCGGCAAGGGCGGGCTGGAGCACGACATCGAGCTGGACGACGTCCGCCTGGCGGGCGCGATCCGCAAGATCCAGCAGCTGCCCGGGCAGGCGCTGTTCCAGTACCGCGACGACGACGGCACGCTACAGCCGGTGGGCTCCGGCGACGTCAACGACTACCTGCGCGACGCGATGGGGGACGACTTCACCGCCAAGGATTTCCGTACCTGGGGCGGCACGCTGGCCGCGTTCCAGCGCTTCGCCGGCACGCCACTGCCCGAACCCGTCCGTGGCGACGCGCCCAGCGAAACCGCCTTGCGCGCCGTCGAGAAAGCGGTGATCAGCGACGTGGCCCACGTGCTGGGCAACACGCCCGCGGTCTGCCGCAAGGCCTATGTCGATCCGTCGGTGCTGGCCGGCTGGCGCGACGGCTCGCTGGCCCGGGCCGCCAACGGCGCGCGCGGCGCGCGGCAGTGGGAAGCGGCCACGCTGAAATTCCTCAAGCGTGCGCGCCGCGAGGCGCGGCGCAATGCGGGTTCGCGCCGCCGCGCGCCGCGCTGACGCGGGGCCACGCGACCCGCGGCCTTTCACGACGCGTGTCCGGATGCGGGTCGACACTCGCAGCCCCACACGAAGCAGGAGCACCGACATGGCCCGTTGCGACGTCTGCGGCAACGACTACGACAAGGCGTTTACCGTCACCACCCCGGAGCGGAGCGGCACCTTCGATTCCTTCGAGTGCGCCATCCACGCGATGGCGCCCAGCTGCGCGCACTGCGGCTGCCGGATCATCGGCCACGGCAGTGAACATGACGGCACCTACTACTGCTGCGCGCACTGCGCCAAGAAGGCCGGAGTGAAGGGGCTCGACGACCGCGTCTGACGCCGACCTCAGGGCTCGAACTGCGCCAGCGTGCCGGCCGGCACCGGCCACAGCGCCCAGAACGGATGCCGACGCGCGCGCCATGCGGCGGCCGCGTCGTCCAGCACCGACACCAGCGTCTGCGCGTCGTCGGCGTTCGCCTCGCGCCACGCATCGGCATGGACGAACAGCAGCATGTGCCCCGGTGCCGGGCACCATGACAGGTCGCCGAGGCTGTCGGCCAGCGCATCCCAGTTGCCCCCGAACCAGTCAGGGAAGCGAAGTGCGCTGGCGATCCGGGCGATGGCGCCGTCCTTGCCGTTGCAGCCTTGCAGGTCGACCGGCACGACGGCGAACTCCAGGACCGACGCCGCGTGCGCCAGCGCGTCGCGATCGCGCGCATCGACGAAGTAGGTGCCGGCCTGCGACGGGTCGGCCAGCAGCGCGCCCAGGTCGACGGGATTCATGGCGCCACCCCCGGGTCGAAGCGGCGGAAGCTGCGGTAGTGGTCCGCCGTGTACCAGTACGCCACCGGCGGATCACCGCCGGTCACGATGCGGCGCGCGCCGCGGTCGCGCGAACCCGGCGTGTCGACGGTGAACTCGCGGTAGTAGCCGCGGGGCCGTTGCGGCAGCAGGCGCTCGCGGTTCTGGAAGGTGCCGCCGTCCTGCGGGTAGGCATAGGGACCGCCGCGTTCGATGGCATCCAGCACCGGTCCGGCTTCGGCCGGAAGCCAGGCCGGCAGGGGTTTCGTGCGGGTGTCGCCCGAGGGCAGGGCGTCGCCACCGTGGACGGTGGTGACCTGCTCGACCGGTGGCTGCATGGGCGCCGGCTGCCGCCAGAACCACAGGCCGGCGAGCAGCGCGATCGCGATGATGAACCAGGTGCGGCGCACGGCGACGTCCGGTGGCGGCAACGCGGGGAGTCTAGCGCTGCGTGCAGAGGTGGATGTGGCGTTCGGCCTCAGTGGGAGCAGGTGGCGGTCCGCTCCAAGGACGGAGCGTGACCAGCGTCTGTAGGAGCGGCCGTCTGTAGGAGCGGCTTCAGCCGCGATCACACCGCGCGGCGGAAACCGGTTCGGGTTCGCGGCTGAAGCCGCTCCTACAAAGAACGGCCGGCTTCGAGAGGCCGGCGGCTGCCGTCAGCCGCAGCGAATCCCGGTGATGACGTTGTTGGCGTCCACGTCGATGTTCAACCGGCCCTCGATGTACTCCATCGTGACCATCTGGCCCGGCTTGAGTACCCGTGCGGCGCTGGCGCCGGCGTCGCGCTGCGCGGCGGAGACCACGTCCGGTGTCGCCTCGCGACCGACATGGCCGGCGGCCGCGTCGGCATTGCAGGTGCGGCGGGTCGGGGGAAGCGGGTCTGACATGGACGGTGCGCCGGCTCGGTCGGGTTCGGCCGGGTCGGTGGGCATCTCGGCAGGCGCGGGTGCGGACGCGCCGCGATCGCGCGACGCGGGCGGTGTCGCATCGCCGTGGTCGGCGGCGGCCTCGCCCCCGGTGCGGGCCGGATCGTCCGGCGTGCCGTCGTCGTTCGCCATGGCGGTCTCCTGCCGGTTCGACTCATCCGGGCCGTCGGCGCAGGACGCCACGGCCATCAACAGCACGGGAATCAAGAGGGCTCGTGCAAGGGCAGGGCGCATGGCGTGGATCCGGTCGGGGGCGCGGCCGTATGCAGCCGTGCCGGTGGAGGTCAACCGCAGCGCAGGCCGGTGATCGCGCCGCGGTCGTTGACGTCGACGTTGATGCGGTCGGGGCGGTAGTCCATGGTCGCGGCATCACCGGGGCCCAGCACGCGCGCGTCGCGGCTGCCGGTGTCGCGCAGGATGCGGTTGACCACGTCGTCGTTGACGGCCTGCCCGATCGCCCAGCGCGCGCCCTCGGCATTGCAGGGGCCGGCCGCGGGGTTGGCCGGCGGCGGCGGTGCCATGGTGGCGCACGCGCCGACGGACAGGGCGAGCACGATGGCGGGCAGGGCAGGCAGGGAGAAGGCACTGCGGGTCATGGCAACGCTCCGGGCAGTTGGGGTGGGATCCAGGACCGCGGCAGCCTGCCGGCGCCCGCGTGTGGGGCACATGAAGACGGAAAACCGTCGCGTTCAACCACAGGCGGCACGCAGGATCACGTTGTCGTCGTCGACATCCAGGTTGAGCCTCGATGGGCTGTAATCCGCCGTCACCGGATCGTCGGGCCCCATGACGCGCACGCGGTCGGCGCCGCTCAGTTCGCGCGCCAGGTCGAGGTTGGA
Source organism: uncultured Lysobacter sp. (assembly GCA_966210725.1). Lineage (GTDB taxonomy): Bacteria > Pseudomonadota > Gammaproteobacteria > Xanthomonadales > Xanthomonadaceae > Lysobacter_C. Next base: position 22,979 of record CBIHLN010000032.1, read on the forward strand.
CGGCGTCGCCTCGTGTCCGGCGAGCGCATCGACGCGCGCCAGATCACAGCGGTGTCCACCTGCGTCGGTGTCGGTGGCCGCGCGTTGCGGCCCCGCGACCGTGTCGACGGCCCCGGCGCTGTCCACGGTGGGCGCGGTGACGCGCGTGGCGGTGGCCGCATCGGTCACGGAGTCTGGCGCGCACGCCGTGGATGCGGTCGCCAGCAGCAGGGCCAGCGACATCAGCGACAGGTTCGGGGGCGAAGCGGACATCGGGGTTCCAGCACTGCGACGGAGCGGAGTGTGCGCGCCGTCGCGTTGCCGTCGCGTCAACCCGTGGCGCTCGCGTCCGCGTCGTGCGCCTCCACCAGCCGCTGCATCAACCTCGCCAAGGTCACCACGTCCTGGTGGTTGTGCGCGCACACGCGCCGCAGCAACGTCGACGCACCGCCGCGCAGGTACGACAGCCAGGCGGCCGGCGCCTGCGATCCGGGCAGGTCGTCCTCGCGCACGATGCGCAGCAGTTCCCGTTCGACCGTCGCCAGCCGGCAGTTCTCCCAGGTGCCGCGGTAGCGCCGGCGCGTCGGGAACAGCAGGTCGACGTGGTCCAGCGGCGCGATCGGGCATGGCAGCCGCGCCAGCCGGTAGCGCGTCTTCAGCAGCGGCGCGTCGTAGCAGCGGCCGTTGTAGCTCGACAGCACCGTGCCCGGCGACAGCCACGTCGCGAACTCGCGCAGCATCGCCGACTCCGCAGCCAAGGTGGTAATCAGCAACTGGCGCACGCGCAGCCCGTCGCCGTGTTCAGGATGGACGTGCCAGTCGGCCGCGCCGATCTGGAACGCGCGCGTGCCGGTGCCGCCGGCCAGGCCGGTGGTTTCGGTGTCGAAGAACAGCAGCGCGCGCGGGTCGACGTGTTCGCCCTCGCGCTTGGCGAACGCCAGCGGCAGGTGCGCGGGCGGCGCCGGCAGCGGCAGGTGCGCTTCGATCAGGCGCAGGCCGGGGGCGATCTCCTCGCCCGGCAGCGTGCGGTCGACCGGACCGCGCGGGATTGTTACGAACGGCTTGCGTTCGCGTACGCCGAGCAGGCGGCGCAGCGTGTCGATGGACGTCGTGGCTGCGCCGTCGTTGGCGGCTGGCGTGTGGACCGACGGTATCGAAGCGGCCGGGCCCGCGTGCGACGGCCGCTGCGACGCAGGCGCCGCCGGCGACCCGATCCCGGCCTGCCGTTTCAGCGCGCGCAGTTTTTCCAGGGTGACGCTCATGCGTGGCTCCCGGACAGACCCGTCGCTGTAGGAGCGACGTGGGTCGCGATACTCGAACCAGCCGGAACCGCACGTCGGTCGCGACTTACGTCGCTCCTACAAGGAAATGAAGCACCATCGCACCCGCTTTCAAATTCCCGCTGTTGTAGGAGCGGCTTCAGCCGCGAACACATGCATGACCGGGCCAACGGTTCCCGATCGCGGCTGAAGCCGCTCCTGCATGGACTGTCGCGATGCAGGGTCATGCTGCGGCATCCCCCAGCAACCCCAGCACGCGCAGCGCCAGCGACTTGGGCGTGGCGTCTTCGCGGCCTTCGTCCACCGCCAGCACCGGACCGACGCACGCCGGGCAGCCGGCGCGGCAGTCGCAACGCTCGACCAGCGCGTGCGCGCGCTGGACGAGTTCCTCCTGCCGCGTCCACAGCGGCTCGCTCAGGCCGACGCCACCGGGAAAGTTGTCGTACAGGTACACCGTCGGCATGAACTGCCGACACGCCTCCAGCGCGTCGCCGTCGACGCCGCCGGGCACCATCGCGTGGCCGTTCTCCACGCCGCGCAACTGGCCGCGGCCCTTGGCGTCGGCGGTGGCGAACCACGCGCCGTCGCCGTTGCCCACCGCCTTCTGCAGGTCGCGGGCATCGGCCATCACCGCCACCGTCGCCACCACGTGCAGCGCATGCGCCGCACCGAGGAACCCGTCCAGCGCGTCCTGGCGCGAGGCGAACCACGCCAGCAGCGTGGCCTGCGGCAGCTGCCACCAGGCCGCGGTGGTGTGCAGCTCCTGGTCGGGCAGGGTGACCGGGCCGTAGCCGATGTTCTCGTGCGTGTAGTAGCGGATCTTCTTGTACCCGGCCACGCGCCGGACCACGTGCACCTCGCCGTGCTGCGCATCGCCCTGGCCGGCCGCGCAGCCGTCGAAGCGCTCCAGCACTTTGAGCTTCGTGTAGTCGATCGAGTCGGTGTAGTAGTCGACGAACGTGCGCGTCACGAACGCCTTGCGGCCCTCCCAGTCCAACCGCTCCACCTGGTACGGGGTGGACTGCACCATGTGGATCGCGCCTTCGTACAGGGTGAGGGCGGCGGCGGAGTAGTCGACCTCGGCGATGATCGTCTGGCGTCCGTCGCTGCGGTCCACCACCACGAAGTTGCCGTCGGCGACGGACCGCAGCGACACCGCGTTGGCGGGATAGCTGTCGGCGATCCATTCCCAGCGTTCGCCCTCGCGGTGCACGACCTCGGTCTCGGCCAGCGCCTCCAGGTACACCGACGGGTCGATGGGGCCGAACATCTCGCGGGTGGTGAACGGCAGCTCGAAGGCGGCGCAGCGGATGTGGTCGAACAGCACCAGCGGCTGGTCGGGGGCGATGCGCGCGTGCTCGGGCGAGGCATCGGCGAAGAAGTCCGGGTGCCGCACCACGTACTGGTCCAGCGGCTGGCTGCTGGCGACCATCACCCCCAGGCTGGGCTGCTGCCGCCGCCCGGCGCGGCCGAAGCGCTGCCACGTGGCCGCTACCGTGCCCGGGTAGCCGTTGAGCACGACGACATCCAGCGCGCCGATGTCCACGCCGAGCTCCAGCGCCGAGGTGCTGACGATGCCGTCGACATTGCCGGCGCGCATCGAGCGCTCGACCTCGCGCCGCTCGGTCGGCAGGTAGCCGCCGCGGTAGGCACGGATGCGGGCGGGCTTGCGCGGGTCGTTGTCGAAGATGTCCTTGAGGTACTTGGTCAGCACCTCGACCATGAGCCGGGTCTGCGCGAACACCAGCGTCTTGAGCCCGGACTTGATGGCGATGCGGGCGATGCGGTTGCTCTGCGAGCGCGCCGAGGCGCGCAGGCCGAGGTCGGGGTTCACCACCGGCGGGTTCCACAGCAGCACGTGCTTGTCGCCGGTGGGCGCGCCGGATTCGGTGATCGCGTGCACGCGGTCCTCGATCAGTGCGCGTGCGTGTTCGGCCGGGTTGCCGATCGTCGCCGAGCACAGGATGAACTGCGGGCGCACGCCGTAGAACGCGCAGATGCGCTTGAGCCGGCGCAGCACGTTGGCGACGTGGCTGCCGAACACGCCGCGGTAGGTGTGCACCTCGTCGATCACCACGAACCGCAGGTTCTCGAAGAACTGCGCCCACTTGGTGTGGTGCGGCAGGATCGCCTGGT
>CBIHLN010000033.1:0-25607 GCA_966210725.1 uncultured Lysobacter sp.
CGCTGGATGCGCGCTTCCGCGACTTCATCGCCATCCCCAAGGCCAACGGCTACCAATCGCTGCACACCGTGCTGTTCGGGCCCTACGGCTCGCCCGTGGAAGTGCAGATCCGCACCGAGGAAATGGACCTGATCGCCGAGCGCGGCATCGCGGCGCACTGGTCGTACAAGGACGGCGGCGAAGGCCCCAACAGTGCGCAGAGCCGCGCGCACAACTGGATCACCGGGCTGGTGGAGTCGCAGCATGCGACCGGCTCGTCGCTGGAGTTTTTGGAGAACGTCAAGGTCGACCTGTTCCCGGACGAGGTCTACCTGTTCACGCCGCAGGGCGACATCCTGTCGCTGCCGCGGAATGCCACCGCGCTCGACTTCGCCTACGCGGTGCATACCGATGTCGGCAACACGGCCGTGGCCGCGCGTGTGGACGGCAAGCTGTCGCCGTTGCGCACCAAGCTGGCCAGCGGCCAGCGCATCGAGGTGATCACCGCCAGGTCGTCCACGCCCAAGCCGCAGTGGCTGGAGTTCGTGGTGTCGGGCAAGGCGCGCACCGCGATCCGCCAGCAGCTCAAGCAGATCGGCCACGAGGACGCGGTGCAGCTCGGCCACCGCATGCTCGACCGGGCGTTGGAGGCGCTTGAAACCTCGCTCGACCGGGTGCCGTCCGAACGGGTCGATGCGTACCTCGCCGAGCACCGTTATCCGCGCCTGGAGGCGCTGCTGGCCGACATCGCGCTGGGCAACCGCATGCCCAGCCAGGTGGCGCTGTCGCTGGCCCGCGCGGCCAAGGGCAAGGCGCAACGCCGTGTTGCCGACCCGGTCGCGCTGCCCGAGGACAAGATCCTGATCACCGGCGCCGAGCGCGGTGTCATCAGTTTCGCCAACTGCTGCCTGCCGGTGCCGGGCGACGAGATCATGGGCTACCACACCGCAGGCAAGGGCCTGGTGGTGCACCGCCTGGACTGTTCGAACGTGGCCGAGTACCGCAAGTCGCCCGACCGCTGGGTGGCGGTGGGCTGGGACCGCGAGGTCAGCGGCGACTTCGCCGCCGCGCTCAAGATCGAGGTCGACAACCGCCCCGGCGCGCTGGCGCAGGTGGCCGCGGCCATCGCGGAGGTCGAGTCCAACATCGACCGCGTGGAGTACATCGACCGCGACGCCAACATGGCGGTGCTCCGTTTTGCCATCGAGGTCAGCGACCGTCGCCACCTGGCCGACGTGATCCGCAAGGTGCGCCGCCTGGGTGTGGTGATGGGCATCCAGCGGATCTAGCCGGCGCACGCACCGACGCCGTCGCGCGGCAATTCCCGACCCCGGGCAGGCCCCGGGCTTCGCTACACTGGCGTGCCACCCCGACGCCGGAGACCGCATGCCCCGCACCGCCATCCACACCGATCGGGCCCCGGCCGCGATCGGCCCGTACTCGCAGGCCGTGCGTGCCGGCAACACCGTCTATCTCTCGGGCCAGATCCCGCTCGATCCGGCCACCGGCGAACTCGTGGCCGGCGACATCCAGGTCCAGGTCCGCCGTGCGTTCGACAACCTGCGCGCGGTGTGCGAGGCGGCGGGTGGCTCGCTCGATCAGGTTGCGCGGCTGGGCCTGTACGTGACCGACCTGGCGGATTTCGCGGCGGTCAATGCGGTGATGGCCGAGTATTTCGGCACGCCGTACCCGGCCCGCTCGACCATCCAGGTGTCCGCGCTGCCGAAGGCGGCCGCATTCGAAGTCGATGCGGTGCTCGTCCTGGAATGAGGCCGTGCGCGGTGCAGGGCGGTCCCGCATGACGCGCGTTGCCTGAGGCGCGGCCGGTGCCCCGTATCGCCCGTCCCACCCCGGCCCTGGCCGCCATCGGCGACGCACCGCTGACGGTGCTGCCCGGGTGCGGTCCGCGGGTGGCGGAGAAGCTGGCGGCCCGGGGCCTGCATTGCCTGCAGGACCTCTGGCTGCAACTGCCGCGCCAGTACGAGGACCGCACCCGGCTCACCCGCATCGCCGACCTGCAACCCGGCATGGCGGCGCAGGTCGAAGGCCGCGTCGAGGCGGTCGAACGCGGCTTCCGCTACCGCCCGGTGCTGCGCGTGGCCCTGGACGATGGCTCCCGCGCCACGCTGGTGCTGCGCTTTTTCCACTTCCGCGCCGCGCAGGTCGCGCAGTTCCAGCCGGGCACGCGCGTGCGCTGCTATGGCACGGCGCGTCCGGGGCAGAACGGGCTGGAGATCGTCCACCCCAGCTACCGCGTCATGGCCGACGAGGATGCGGACGGGCTCGGTGATGCACTGGATCCCGTGTACGCGGCAATCGAAGGCATCGGGCCGGCGACCCTGCGGCGGCTGATCGGCCTGGCCCTGGACCGCCTGCCCGACGACGCGGCGCTTGAACTGCTCCCGCCCGCGCTGCGTACCGCCCTGCGGCTACCATCGCTGCGCGAGGCGCTGCTGGCGGTGCACCGCCCGGGCCGTGACCAGGATGTGGCCGCGCTGTTGGCCGGTCTGCACCCCGCGCAGCGGCGGTTGGCCCTGGAGGAGCTGCTGGCACACCACCTCAGTTTGAGGCGCCAGCGCATCGTCCAGCAGGCGCATGCCGCGCCGGCGTTGGACCGTTTCGAGCTGGCGCACCGCCTGCGCGACGCCTTGCCCTTCCCGCTGACCGGTGCGCAGCAGCGCGTGTTCGAACAGATCGCCGAGGATGTGGGCCGCCCCACGCCCATGCTGCGCCTGGTGCAGGGCGACGTCGGCAGCGGCAAGACGGTGGTGGCCGCGCTCGCGGCGATGCTGGCGGTCGCCTCGGGGCGGCAGGCGGCGTTGATGGCGCCCACCGAACTGCTGGCCGAGCAGCACCTGGCCAACCTGCGCGGCTGGCTCGAACCGCTCGGGATCCGCCTGGCTTGGCTGGCCGGCAAGGTCACCGGTCGCGCGCGCCGGCAGGCGCTGGATGCCGTGGCCTCCGGCGAGGCGCAGGTGGTGGTCGGCACGCATGCACTCATGCAGGAGGGCGTGGCCTTCCACGACCTGGCGTTGGCCATCGTCGACGAGCAGCACCGCTTCGGCGTGCACCAGCGGCTCGCGCTGCGCGACAAGGGCGCCTCGGGGCGGGCCGCAGGTGAGGGCGGGGTGCCGGGCGACGCCGTCGTGCCACACCAGCTGGTGATGACCGCCACCCCGATCCCGCGCACGCTGGCGATGTCGGCCTATGCGGATCTGGACGTGTCGGCCATCGACGAGTTGCCGCCCGGGCGCACGCCGGTGCACACGGTGGTGCTCAACGCCGGGCGGCGACCGGAGCTCGTCGAGCGCATCCGGCAGGCCTGTGCCGAGGGGCGGCAGGCGTACTGGGTGTGCACCCTGATCGACGACAGCGACGAGGTCGTCGCACAGGCGGCGCAGACCACGTTCGAGGAGCTCGGCGCGGCGCTGCCGGAGGTGCGGGTCGGGCTGGTGCACGGGCGCATGAAGCCGGCCGATAAACAGTCGACCATGGCGGCGTTCAAGCGCGGCGAGATCGACCTGCTGGTCGCCACCACCGTGATCGAGGTCGGCGTCGACGTGCCCAATGCATCGCTGATGGTCATCGAAAATGCAGAGCGCCTGGGCCTCGCGCAGCTGCACCAGTTGCGAGGCCGGGTGGGGCGCGGTCGCGAGGCGTCCACATGCGTGCTGGTCTACCAGTCGCCCCTGTCGGCCACTGCCCGCGCCCGGCTGGAGACGATGCGCGAGACCGGCGACGGCTTTGTCATCGCCGAAAAGGATCTCGAGCTGCGCGGCCCGGGCGAACTGCTGGGAACGCGCCAGACCGGTCTGGCCGGCTTTCGCGTCGCCGACCTGGTGCGCGATGCGGACCTGCTGCCGCAGGTGCACGGCTTGGCGGAACGCCTGCTGGCGGAACATCCCGACATCGCCGAACGCATCGTCGCGCGCTGGGTGGGCGGGGCGTCGCGCTATGCCAGTGCCTGAGCCCGCCAGCGCCTGAGCCCGACCGCGCCGGCATAATGGGGCCATGACCCAGTCCCAGAAGATTCCGCTGCTGATCGACACCGACCCGGGCGTGGACGATGCGCTCGCCCTGCTGATGGCCTTCGCCGACGCGCGCCACGACGTGGTGGGCCTGACCATCGCCGCCGGTAATGTGGGCCTCTCGCATACGGTCGGCAACGCGCTGAAGCTGTGCGAGGTTGCGGATGTCGATGTCCCCGTGTTCGCCGGCTGTGATGCCCCGCTGTTGCACCCGGCGCGCGACGCCGCGTACGTGCACGGTCAGGACGGCTTCGGCGACACGGCCTACACCACCGCCACGCGCCGGGCCGAGGACGAGCACGCCGCGCTGGCGATCCTGCGCCTGTCGCACGCCCACGCCGGCCGCCTGCTGCTGGTCGCGTTGGGCCCGCTGACCAATGTCGCGTTGGCGTTGAAGCTCGACCCCTCGCTGCCGCAACGGGTGGACCGGCTGGTGGTGATGGGCGGCGCCTTGACCGCGCACGGCAACATCACGGCCGCCGCCGAGTTCAACATCGCGTTCGACCCCGAGGCCGCGCACATCGTGTTCGAAGCGTTCGGCGCCGCCGGCGGGTTCGACCTGGTCGATTGGGAGGCCACGCTCGCCCACGGCCTGCCGCACGACCAGGTGGTTCACTGGCTGCAGGTTGGCACCGCGCGGGCCACGTTCTACGAAGCGATCTCGCGCCAGACCCGCGAGTGGTCGGCCGATCGCCGGGGCGACCGGTGGCACTCGGCTGATGCCCTCGCGATGGCATGCGCGCTCGCGCCCGAAGGCGTGGTAGAGCACGAGACGCGGCCGGTGGCCGTCGAACTCGAAGGGCGCCACACCCGGGGCGCCACGGTGGTGGACTGGCTGCGCCAGGGCGGGCAGGCCGACACCGCACGGCTGGTGCTGCGCTACGACCAGGCCGCGTTCGAGCAGCGCGTGCGGGCGGCCTTGGCGGCGGTTTAGCCCGATGCACACGGCGCTTGCGCAGGGGGCAGGTCGGCCGCTATACTGCCCGACTTTCCCCGCATACGATTGGTGAGTGCCATGAAGGCCGGCATCCATCCTGAATACCGTGACGTCGTCTTCCAGGACGTGACCACGGATTTCCAGATCCTGACCCGCTCGACCCTCTCCAGCAAGGAGACCGTCAAGCTGGACGACGGCAACGAGTACCCGCTGATCAAGGTCGACATCTCGTCGGCGTCGCACCCGTTCTATACGGGCAAGCACAAGATCATGGATACCGGCGGCCGCGTGGACAAGTTCCGCAAGCGCTACGCCAAGTAAGCGCGTCCCGCGTCGCGAGAACGGCTGCCCCCGGGCAGCCGTTTTTCGTTTCTGGTCGATCCGTCCCGCCGCGCCTGACGGGAGCGGTGTCGCTGCGGCGTGGGTCGCGTTGCAGCAGGCGGGGTGCGATGCGCGGCCCGCGCTTGCTTCCCCCATCCGGTCGACTCAATGCGCCTGGGTATCGACCGCGGCCGGTATGCGATAATTCGCGGTCACGGTTCGCCTTGGCGAGCCGATTCCCTGTCCCCCTCCGTGCGCCGGCCCCGTGCCGCTGCCCGCAGACATGAGGAGTGTTCCGTGTCCGATTCCAAGTCTGGCCTGTCCCAGGCCACCCTTGCCGCCGGCGACAAGACTGTCGTCCTGCCCGTGCAGCACCCCACGCTGGGCGCGCCGTGCATCGACATCGCGAAGCTGCCGAAGGAAACCGGCTGTTTCACCTACGACCCCGGCTTCACCGCGACCGCCAGCTGCAAATCGGCGATCACCTACATCGACGGCGAAGAGGGTGTGCTGCTGTACCGCGGTTACCCGATCGAGCAGCTGGCCGAGCACTCCAGCTTCCTGGAAGTCGCGTACCTGCTGATGAACGGCGAACTGCCGGGCAAGGACGAGTTCTCGGCGTTCGAGCACGAGGTCACGCATCACACGATGATGCACGAGGCCTTCAAGAGCTTCCTCGGCGGCTTCCGCCACGACGCCCACCCGATGGCGATGCTGGTCGGCATGCTGGGCTCGATGGCGAGCTTCTATCACAACGACCTCGACCTTGAGGATCCGGAGCAGCGTCGCCTCGCGGCGATCCGCCTGATCGCCAAGGTCCCGACCGTGGCGGCCGCCTGCTACCGCCATTCCATCGGCTGGCCGCTGCGCTACCCGCGCAACAACCTCGACTACACCACGCGCTTCCTGCACATGATGTACGAGGTGCCCAGCGAGCCGCTGGAACTCGATCCGGTCGCCGCCAAGGCGATGGACCTGCTCTTCATCCTGCACGCCGACCACGAGCAGAACGCTTCGACCTCGACGGTGCGCCTGGTCGGTTCCACCGGTGCCAATCCCTACGTGAGCGTCGCTTCCGGCGTCGCGGCGCTGTGGGGGCCTGCGCACGGCGGCGCCAACGAAGCCGTCCTCAAGATGCTCGAAGAGATCGGCCGTCCGGAAAACGTCAAGTCCGCGGTCGAGAAGGCCAAGGACAAGGAGTCGGGCTTCCGCCTGATGGGCTTCGGCCACCGCGTCTACAAGAACTACGACCCGCGTGCGGCGCTGGTGCGCAAGATGACCCACGACGTGCTGGGCCAGCTGGGCGTCAACGACCCGCTGCTGGACGTCGCGATGAAGCTGGAGGAGGCCGCGCTGAAGGACGACTACTTCGTGCAGCGCAAGCTGTACCCGAATGTCGACTTCTACAGCGGCATCATCTACAAGGCGCTCGGCATTCCGGTGGAGATGTTCACCGTGATGTTCGCCATCGCCCGCACCGCCGGCTGGGTGTCGCACTGGCTGGAGCAGCAGAACGACCCGGAGAACAAGATCGGCCGGCCGCGCCAGATCTACACCGGCTCGGCACAGCGCGACTACGTCGCGATGGGCAAGCGCTGAGGCGCCGTCCGCTCGAACCAGCTCCAAGAAAACCCCCGCATTCGCGGGGCGTTTTTTTTTTCTCGCCGCGAGCCTCAGCGCAGGCTGTCGCGCTCGTATCCGCCGATTTCGTCCTCCGCCAGGAGTTGTCGCACTTGTGCCAGTGAGGCGCGTGGCATCGGCTTCTCGTCGACGTTCGACAGCGGGGCCTGCCGCAGCACGTTGTGCGGCAGGACGGTGATGTCGAAACCGACGTCGTCGGCACTGAACACCCACACCGGGAAGTCGTCGCTTCGGTCGCGGTCCAGGCGCAGCCGCCGGCTGCGCGGTTCGGTCGGAATGCCGTGCTGGTCCAGGTAGCGGGGCACCGCGTCGGGGTCGTCGGCATGCAGGTGCAGGCTGACGGCGCTGCGCGCGTCGGCGGTGCCGTCCAGCACCGGTCCGACCAGGCGCGGATCGAATGGCGCGAAGAACTCCATGGCCCGCACCGCCGCGTGGCGACGCTCGGACAACGCGTCATTCGCGTCGGGCTGGAACAGGCGCTGGTACTCGCGCAGCGCCTCCTCGATTTCGCGGTTGCGCGGCAGGGACGCGTCGTCGGTGATGCCCAGACGCTCGGCGGCCTTGAGCTTGGCCTGGTGGTAGTCGCGCACGCCGCCTTCGGCCATCAGCCGGGCGGCTTCGTGCGCCAGGCGGTGGCGGCGCTCGCGGGTGCGGGTCTGGGCGTGCAGGTGGGCGTGCTGTCGGGCGGGGCGCATGGCGACGGCCTCCTCGGCGGACGCGCTGGCCGGAGATCCGGCCACGGCCGGCGGGGCCGGCACGCGCACGCTAGCACGTGCCGGTGACCGCGCGGCCGCTGACGCGGCCGGGCCGTCAGAAGATGTCGAACGACTCCTCGGCGGGGACCGCGTCGTCCATGCCGTAGTCGCTGTAGCTCTGCATGCGATCGAGGTCTTCGGCCTTCACCCATTCCTGCACGCCGCCGCTGCCTTCTGGCAGCAGGCTGCCGTTGGGCGCCACCGACACCCGCACCATGCCCTGCGGCGGCTCATGCGCCGCCAGCGGCTGGTCCTCCAGCGCCACGCGCATGTAGTCGATCCAGATCGGCAGCGCGGCACGGCCGCCGTACTCGCGGTACCCCAGCGACTGGAAGTCGTCGCGCCCCACCCAGACGGTGGTGACGAACGGCCCGCCCACGCCGGAGAACCACGCGTCGCGGTAATCGTTGGTCGAGCCGGTCTTGCCGCCCACGTCCTCGCGTTCCAGCACCTTCGCGGCGGTGCCGGTACCCCGCTGGACCACGTCGCGCAGCATCGACACCACCTGGTAGGCGATGCGGCCGTCGATCGCACGCGGTGCCAGCGGCACGTCCGCGGCCGGTTTGGCCACGGGCTGCTCGGGCGAAGCTTCAGCCTGCGGAGCGGCGGCGGCCGCGGCGGGCCCGAAGTTGAAGCCGGCCACTTCGGTGGACGGCCGCGCGGCGCTGCTCGTGGCGCCAATTGCGCAGTTCGGGCATGCCGTGGCGGGCTTCTCCTTGAACACCACCGCGCCGTTGCGGTCACGCACCTCGTCGATGAACCAGGGCGTGATCCGGAACCCGCCGTTGGCGAACGCCGAGTAACCCCGCGCGACCGACATCGGCGTCAGCGACGCGGTGCCCAGCGACATCGACAGGTTGGGCGGCAGGTGTTCCTCTTCGAAACCGAAGTGGCTGATGTACTTGCGCGCGAAGTCCACGCCGATCGCATCCAGCAGGCGCACCGACACCAGGTTGCGCGACTGCACCATCGCCTCGCGCAGCCGCATCGGGCCGGCGAAGTTGCCCGAGTCGTTCTGCGGCCGCCACACCTTGCCGTTGCGCTGGCGGAACACCACCGGGGCGTCCAGCACGATGGAAGCCGGACTGAAACCGCGTTCGAACGACGCCGCATACACGAACGGCTTGAAGCTGGAGCCGGGCTGGCGCCGCGCCTGCACCGCCCGGTTGAACTTGCTGCCCGCAAAGCTGAAACCGCCCGACAACGCCCGGAGCGCGCCGTCGTGCGGCTCCAGCGACACCAGGGCCGCCTGGCCGCGGGGCAGCTGGGTGAGCTTGTAGCGGTCGATCTTCGCGGCCACCGGCGCATCCGCCGCAACGCCCTCGCGCAGGTCGACCTTGGCGGCCTCCTCGTCCTCCAGCACTGCCAGCACGCGGACCAGGTCGCCGCGCTCCACCAGCCGGCCGGGGCTGCGGCCGGCGAAACCCGCATCGGCATCAAGGTTGACCTGGCGACCGTCGCGCAACGCCACGACCGCCTCGGCCCCGTCGGTGGACAGCACGATGGCCGGCTCCATGTCCGACTGCGTCGGGATGTTGCGCAGGCGTCGGCCCACGGTCGCGGAATCCTCGCCCTCGGCCAGCTCGAACTGCTGCTCGACGCCGTGCCAGCCGTGCCGTGCGTCGTAGGTCATCAGCCCGTCGCGCACCGCGCGGTTGGCGGCGGCCTGCAGTTCGGGGTCCAGCGTGGTGGTGACATGGAAACCCTCGGTGAGCGCCTCGGCGCCGTAACGGGCCACCATTTCCTGCCGCACCATCTCGGCCACGTAGGGCGCGTACACCTGGGTCGGGCGCTCGTGCGGGCTGGCGTGCATGGGCGTCGCTTGCGCACGAGCGGCCTCGTCGGCGGAGATGAAGCCCAGTTCGGCCATGCGCAGCAGGATGTAGTCGCGGCGCTCCTTGGCGCGCTCGGGATTGCTGAGCGGATTGCCGCTGGACGGGAACTTCGGAACGCCCGCCAGCGAGGCCATCTCGTCCAGGTCGAGTTCGTCCAGCCGCTTGCCGTAATAGAACTCGGCAGCGGCGGACACACCGTACGCGCGGTTCCCGAAGAAGCTCTTGTTGAGGTACAGCTCGAAGATCTCGTCCTTGCTCAGCTCGCGCTCCATGCGCATGGCCAGCAGCATCTCGCGCAGCTTGCGCGTGTAGCTGTACTCCGAGTCGAGGAAGAACTGCCGCGCGACCTGCTGGGTGATCGTGGAGCCGCCCGGGACGCGCGAGTCGTCGGTGGTCGCCAGCAGCCAGATCGCGCGCAGTACGCCCTTGTAGTCGACGCCGTGGTGGTCGTAGAAGCGGGCGTCCTCGATGGCGATGAAGGCCTGCTTCTGCCGCTCGGGCACCTCGTCGATGCTCACCGGATACCGGCGCATCTCGCCGAACAGCGCCATGAGTTGCCCGTCGCGGGAGTAGACGTACATCGGCTCCTGCATCTGCACATTGCGCAGGGCCTCCACGTCCGGCAGCTTCGGGACCATCACGAGGTACATCGAGCTGAGGGCGAGCGAGGCGAAGAACGCCACGCCGGCAAGCGCGAACAGCGCCCAGCGCATCAGGCGGCGGAAAACGGGCATCGAAGCAGGTTCCGATTGCGGGTGTCGTGGCCGTGGAGTATAGAGGAGCCGCGCCAGCGCTCCGGCGGTGGGGCCGCACCTCCCGATGGGATGTGAAGGTTCCGGCGACACGGGGCGGGCAGCAGGGGAAACGCGCGTTGCTGGGCAAAACCGCAAGGAAGTGGTTGCCAGCCTGTGAAAAGTCCGTTATTTAAGACGCGGTCACACGAAGTGCGCGTAAGCGACTGTGGCAAGGGGAGAAAACAGTGGGCGTCATCACAAAAAGCCAGCCGGCGCTCGTCGGCGTGGACATCAGTTCGACTGCAGTCAAGCTTTTGCAGCTCTCGCGTTCGGGCAACCGCTACCGCGTTGAGCACTACGCGGTCGAGCCGTTGCCGCCCAATGCGGTGGTCGAGAAGAACATCGTCGAACCCGAAGCCGTGGGGGAGGCCATCAAGCGCGCGGTGTCGCGTTCCGGTACCCGTGCCCGGCATGCCGCGGCGGCCGTGGCCGGCTCGGCGGTGATCACCAAGGTGATCCCGATGCCGGCCGACCTCGACGACGACGACATGGAGTCGCAGATCGAGCTGGAAGCGGTCAACTACGTGCCGTATCCGATCGAGGAAGTGAACCTGGACTTCGAAGTGCTCGGGCCCATGCCCGGCAACCCGGAGTCGGTGCAGGTCCTGCTGGCCGCCTCGCGCGCCGAGAACGTCGAGGTCCGCGCCTCCGCGCTGGAGCTGGGCGGGCTGACGCCCAAGGTGATGGACGTGGAGGTGTTCGCCATCGAGAACGCCTTTGCGCTGCTGGCCGACCAGCTCAACATCCCGAAGGACGGCATCGTCGCGCTGATCGACTCCGGCGCCACGATGACCACGCTCAACGTGCTCCGCAACGGGCGCAACCTCTACAACCGCGAGCAGGTGTTCGGCGGCAAGCAGCTGACCGACGAGGTCATGCGCCGCTACGGCCTGAGCTACGAGGAAGCCGGCATGGCCAAGCGCCAGGGCGGGTTGCCGGAGAGCTACGAGGCCGAGGTGCTGGAGCCGTTCAAGGAAGCGATGGTCCAGCAGGTCAGCCGCCTGCTGCAGTTCTTCTATGCCGGCAGTGAGCACAACCGCGTCGACCAGGTGGTGCTGGCCGGCGGCTGCGCCGCCATCCCGGGCATTGCCCAGATGGTGGAGGAGCAACTCGGTGTGCCGACGATCGTGGCCAACCCGCTGGCGCACATGACCCTCGGGCCGCGTGTCCAGGCGCATGCCCTGGCCCAGGACGCCCCGGCCCTGATGATCGCCTGCGGGCTGGCGCTGAGGAGCTTCGACTGATGGCACGGATCAACCTGCTCCCCTGGCGCGTGGAACGACGCAAGCAGCGCCAGCAGGACTTCATCAAGATGGTCGGCGTCAGCGTCATCGCCGCCATCGCCCTGGCCTTCCTGATCATCAGCTACCACAACGGCCAGATCGACGGCCAGAAGGAGCGCAACGGCTACCTCGAGCAGCAGATCACCGAGGTCGATGCGGCGATCACCGAGATCGAGAAGCTCGACGAGCAGAAGTCGCGCCTGCTGGCCCGCAAGGAAGTCATCGAGGAACTCCAGGCCAACCGTTCGCAGATGGTCCACCTGTTCGACTCGCTGGTGCGCACCATTCCCGACGGCGTGGTCCTGACCGCGATCAAGCAGGACAGCCAGACGCTGACCCTGGACGGTCGCGCGCAGTCCAATGCACGTGTCAGTACCTACCTGCGGAACCTGGAAGGCTCGGGCTGGATGAGCAGCCCGGATCTGTCGATCATCGAGGCGGCCGGGGATGACAAGGCCCTGCCGTACCAGTTCAGCCTGCAGGTGAAGCTGGCCAATCCGAATGCGCCGGTCGACAGCGACGGCGACGGGATCCCGGACGATCCGCAGCCGACCGGGGCCGCCACCGACCCGTTGGCCGAGCCGAACGCCGCGCCCGTCGACGGTGCCGCCGCTCCGGCGCCTGCCGCTGAAGCGGATCCGCAGGCCACGCCCGAAGCCACCGACACGGGAGCCGCGTCATGAGCCAGAAAAAGGTGAATCTGCGCGAGCTGGACTTCAACAACATCGGCGGCTGGCCGCGTAACGCCCAGATCGGGTTCTGCGCGATCATCGCCGTCGTCATCGTCGGCCTGGCGTGGTGGCTGTTCGTCCGCGACAAGCGCGTGGAACTCGAGCAGCTGGAGCGGACGGAAACCGAACTTCGCCAGGAGTTCGAGACCAAGCAGGGCCGCGCGTCCAACCTGGAGCCGCTCAAGCAGCAGCTGGCCCAGATGGAGCAGCAGCTGCAGCAGATGCTGCGCCAGCTGCCCAGCAAGACCGAGATGCCCGACCTGATCGTCGACATCTCGCAGACCGCGCTGGCCACCGGCATCGCCAACGAGCTGTTCCAGCCGGGTCCGGAAGAGCCGAAGGAGTTCTATGCCGAGAAGCCGATCGCATTGCGCATGGTGGGCACCTACCACCAGTTCGGTGCGTTCGTCAGCGGCGTCGCCTCGCTGCCGCGCGTGGTGATCATGACCATGCATGACATTTCGCTGCAGCCGCGCGACAAGGAGAACGGCGTCATCGGCGCCAATGCACCGCTGGAGCTGGCCGGCACCGTGAAGACGTACCGTTACCTCGACGAAGAGGAAATCGCGGACGAGGCAGCCGGGGACGAAGAAGGCGCCCAAGACGCCGAGGGGGAGGGCTGACATGCGTGACGTCGAAGCTCGCAGGGGCCGCATGGCGCCGCGACTGATCCTCGTGCTGGGCGCGGCTGCACTGGTGGCCGGCTGCTCGCGCGGCATCACCAGCACACCCGGTGATGCGCCGAACCTCGAGAACTGGGTGGCGGAAGTGAAGGCGCGGCCCGCGCCGCCGCTGGAGCCGTTGCCGGTGATGCAGCAGTTCGAAACCTTCGAGTACGCGGCACAGCCGCTGCGCGATCCGTTCAGTCGCGCGTTCCGCGACGAGAGCGGCGGCAGCGGCCCACGTCCCGACTCGGCCCGTCGCAAGCAGACGCTCGAGCAGTTCCCGCTCGACAGCCTCGACATGGTCGGCACGCTGGGGCGCGGTGCCGGCCTGGTGGCGCTGGTGATGGCGCCCGACCGCGTGACCTACCGGGTGCGGCCCGGCGCGTACATGGGCCAGAGCGATGGCCGCGTGACCGGGATTTTCGAAGACCGCATCGAACTGATGGAACTGGTGCCGGATGGCGCGGGTGGCTGGCTGGAACGTCCGGCCACGGTCGCGTTGGAAGATCAATGATTTTGGGGGATAGCACGATGACCGTACTCAACGCCGACCGCTCGCGGACCGCCCGCCGCCCCCTGCTCAGCACGACCGTCATCGGTCTGGCGGCAGGGACGCTTGCCGCATTCACCGCGGTGCACGCTGCGCCTTCCGCCGGCCTTGCGCCGGCACTGGTGGCCCAGGCAGCGCCCGTGCCCAGCCCCGATCCGGCCAAGCAGCTGCCGGGCGCCATCGAGGTGTCCAAGATCGACTTCAAGCGCGGGCAGGATGGCGCCGGCAAGCTGATCCTGACGTTCTCGGGCGAGGGCGCCATGCCTGACCTGCGCACGCAGGGCACCCAGGTGATGGTGGACGTTGGCAACGCCCAGCTGCCCGCCAGCCTGCAGCGGCCGCTGAACGTCACGGATTTCGCGACGCCCGTGCAGCGTATCGACGCGCGGCCGTCCGGCCCGGGCACCCTGCTGGTGCTGGACACCCGCGGCAAGTTCGAGTCGATGGCCTACCAGACCGGTCGGGACTACATCGTCGAGATCATGCCGACCGCACCGGCCGCCGGTCGCGCCGTGGGCGCCCCGGACCAGGGCGGCGCCACCGCGAGTGCGGCGGCCCAATCGCGGACCTACAGCGGCCGCCCGGTGACGTTCAACTTCCAGGATGTGCCGGTCCGGACGGTCCTGCAGCTGATCGCCGAGGAGTCCAACCTCAACATCGTCGCGTCCGACACCGTGCAGGGCAACGTGACCCTGCGCCTGGTGAACGTGCCGTGGGACCAGGCGCTGGACATCGTGTTGCAGTCCAAGGGCCTGGACAAGCGCCGCAGCGGCAACGTGGTCTGGGTGGCCCCGCAGGCCGAGATCGCCAAGTTCGAACAGGACAAGGAAGATGCGCGCATCGCGCTTGAGAACCGCGTCGACCTGGTAACTGAATACGTCCAGATCAACTACCACAATGCCGAACAGATCTTCACCGCGCTGACCGAGGCCAAGGGCATTGGAAGTAGCGGCGGAAGCGGCGGCGCCGGTGGTGGGCCGGGTGGCGGAAATAATAGTGACAACGGCTTCCTGTCTCCGCGGGGCCGTCTGGTGGCGGACGAGCGCACCAATACCCTGATGGTGAGCGACATCCCGAAGAAGGTCGAGCAGATGAAGGAACTCATCCGCGTGATCGACCGTCCGGTGGACCAGGTGATCATTGAGGCGCGGGTGGTGATCGCCACCGAGGGTTTTTCGCGGGAACTGGGTGCGCGATTCGGTGTCTCCGGCAACAAGGACAACGCGTACTTCAGCGGCGATCTAGGAACCAATACGGACAACCGCAACGCTGACGTGACGGCGGACCGGGCTAACGCCAACGCTTTCAGGGACTGGCAGATTCAGAACATTGAGCGTGCGGCACAGGGCCTTGGACCGTTGCCTCCGCCGGTCGGCGTGGGCTCTACCATTACCCGCGGCCTCATGACCGACTTGGCGGTCAGCAACCCCGCCGGTGCTCTTGCGTTGTCGATCCTCAATGCGGGCTACCTTCTGGACATCGAGTTGTCGGCGATGCAGGAGGAGGGCCGTGGCGAGGTGATCTCCAACCCCCGCGTGGTCACCAGCAACCAGCGTGAGGCCGTGATCAGCCAAGGCCAGGAAGTGGGTTACGTCACGATCCGTCCGGCAACGGCTGGCAGCGTTCCGACGCCTACCGTCGAGTTCAAGGACGTCCTGCTGGAAATGCGCGTGACCCCCACGATCACCAATGACGGACGTGTGTTCCTCAACATGAACGTCAAGAAGGATGAGATCGAGGGCTTCATCAGCACGGGCATCGGCGATGTGCCGCAGATCAGCAAGCGCTCGGTGAACACCGCGGTGCTGGTCGAGGACGGACAGACGGTGGTGATCGGTGGCGTCTACGAGTTCCGCAGCCGCGAGGACGTGGCCAAGGTGCCGTTCCTCGGTGACATCCCGTTCCTGGGCAACCTGTTCAAGAACAAGTCACGCACGAAGGACAAGGCGGAACTGCTCATCATGGTGACGCCAAAGGTGCTGCAGGTCGCGCAACGCAACTGATCGATGCGATGTGAGGAAACGGGGGCCTGAGGGTCCCCGTTTTCATTTGGCGGTCCCGTTTGAGCGTCCCTCCGTTCATAAGGCAGGAGACGGCTGACGCGCACATGGGTCAAACTGGACGGCCCGGCGGTGACGGCCGGATCCATTGACGCCCGATGCGGAGATCCATGGACAGTCGCAATTTCGAGACACCCGGTGACGCCCCGGCCGGGCGCGGGTCCCCCCTGCATGAGGCCTTCCGCACGCTTCGGGATGGGCTGGCCGAAGAGATCGTCGGTCAGGCCGCGCTGATCGACCGCCTGCTGATCGCACTGCTCGCCGACGGCCACCTGCTGGTGGAGGGCGCGCCCGGTCTGGCCAAAACCTCGGCGATCCGCGCCCTCGCGGCGCGACTGGAGGCGGACTTCGCGCGCATCCAGTTCACCCCGGATCTGCTGCCGGCCGACCTCACCGGCACCGAGGTATGGCGGCCGCAGGACGGTCGCTTCGAATTCCAGGCCGGCCCGGTATTCCACCCGATCCTTCTGGCCGACGAGATCAACCGTGCGCCGGCCAAGGTGCAATCGGCGTTGCTCGAGGCGATGGGCGAGCGCCAGGTCACCGTGGGACGTGCGACCTACCCGCTGCCGACGCTGTTCCTCGTCATGGCGACCCAGAACCCGATCGAGCAGGAGGGCACGTTCCCGTTGCCCGAAGCACAGCTCGACCGCTTCCTGATGCACGTGCGGATCGGCTATCCGGAAGCGGACGCCGAGGCGAAGATCCTCAAGCTGGCGCGTGACCGCGCACGCAACGCGATGCGGCACCAGGCCGAGACGCCTCCACGTCTGTCGCTGGATGACGTGTTCGCGGCCCGCGCCGCGGTGCTCGACCTGCACCTGGCCCCTGCGGTCGAGCGTTACCTGATCGAACTCACCCTGGCCTCGCGCGATGCCGCACGCTACGACGCGGACCTGGGTCGACGCATCGCATGGGGCGCGAGTCCGCGCGGTTCGATCGCGCTGGAGCGTTGCGCCCGCGCCCACGCGTGGCTCGCCGGTCGCGACTACGTGACCCCGGACGACGTGCGCGCGATCGCGCCGGACGTGCTGCGCCACCGCCTGCTGCCGAGCTACGAGGCGACGGCCGAGGGCTGGGACGGCGACCGCCTGGTGGCCGAGTTGCTGCGGCAGGTGCCGCTGCCCTGATGGCGAGGTGCTGCAGGCACGTCGGTCCGCGGGCGGGACATACGGCGCGGTCACGGTGCGTTCGCCCGCTGTCGGCCGTTTCCTTTGCCCAGCATGGACGGCGGGGCGTGTGCCGCACCGCCACCGCTCGGCGCGCGGCGCCGGTGGCAGCGGGTGTTGCCTCATGAGCGCACCCGTTTCCACGGGCGGCGATGGCATCCGGCCCGCATTGGCTGAGCTGATCGCGCTGCGTGCCGTGGTACACGGGCGCCGGGGCGCGCGCCACGGCCGCCACGGGGCCAGCGGCCATGCGCTGTCGCCCATGCGCGGGCGCGGCATGGAGTACGCCGAGTCGCGCGAGTACGTGGCCGGCGACGATGCGCGCCATATCGACTGGCGCCTGACCGCACGCACCGGCCGCGCCCACACCAAGCTCTACCAGGCCGAGCGCGAGCGGCTGACGCTGCTGGTCGCCGACACGGCCCCCACGCTGTATTTCGGCACCCGGGTGCGCTTCAAATCGGTGCAGGCCGCGCGTGCCGGTGCCGTGGCTGCATGGGCGGCGGTGCGCGACGGTGACCGGATCGCCGCGCTGCGCGGCAGCCGGCACGAGGCCCCGGTAGCCCCGGCCGGCGGGCCGCGTGGCGCGTTACGGGTGCTGGATGCGCTGGCACGCTGGTATGCGGATGCGCCGGTCGGCGACGACGGCCTGGACACGGCACTGGAGCACGCGACGCGACTGCTGCGCCCGGGTTCACGCCTGGTGGTGCTGGCGGACGCGCAGAGCGTGCCGTCGATTCCGCTGCGTCGCTGGACGGGCCTGGCGCAACACCACGAAGTCATCGTGCTGCTCATGACCGACCCCCTCGAGATGGCCCCGCCGCGGGCGGTGTTGCCGTTCCGTGGCGGCGATGCGCGTATCGAGCTGGACCTGGCGCGCGCTTCGCAACGTCGCCAGTGGGCCGCGCAGTTCGCCGCGCCCGTCGAGCGCGCGCGCGCGTCGCTGCCCTCGCGCGGCGTGCGGGTGCACGTGCTGTCCAGCGACGCCGCGAGTGAGGCGTGGCTGCCCCTGCTCGGCCAGCCCCGACCCATGGTGGCGTAATGGACCGCATGGGGGTCGCCACGCTGGTGCTGCGCGATGTCCACCAGCCGCCACCGCCGTCGTGGTGGCCGCCGGCCCCGGGCTGGTGGGCCATCGCGGCGGTGATCGCCCTCCTCGCCGGCATGGGGTGGTGGTGGCACGCACGCCGCCGCCGCCGGCAGCGGCGCATCGCGGCCTGGTTTGACGGCGCGGTGGCGGCTGCGGCCACCGCGCCGCGGCAGGTGGAGGCGATGTCCGGACTGCTGCGCCGTGCGGCTCGGCGCCGCGACGCGCGCGCGGACCGGCTCGAAGGCGAGGCATGGCTGGCCCTGCTCGACGGGGAGGATGCGCGACGCCCCTTCAGCCAGGGGCCGGGCCGGCTGCTGCTCGATGGCGGCTTCCGCGCCGATACACCGCAGGCGGAGGTCGACGCACTGCGTCCGCTGGCACGCGCGCGTTTCCTGTCATGGATGGGGGCGCGATGAGCGCCTGGCTGGATGCCGTGCCGCCGCTGCCGTTCGGTATCGAACTGGCCTGGCCGTGGATGCTGTTGGCCCTGCCGGTGCCCTGGCTGGTGCGACGCTTCACACCTCCGGCCCGCGGCGCGACGCCGGCACTGGTCGTCCCCTACGCACCTGACCGCCTGCAGGCCGTTGCGCGCGGCGGGGGACAGGGGCGGCACGCCGGCTCGGCCGGCCTGCTGGCATGGCTGGCGTGGGCGTTGCTGTGCGTCGCGGCCGCGCGGCCGCAACAACTCGGCGAGCCGGTACAGCCCCCGCAGGCGGGACGTGACCTGATGCTGGCACTGGACCTGTCGGGCAGCATGAACCAGCCCGACATGGCGCTGGGCGACCGCGCCGTCGACCGGCTGACCGCGGCCAAGGCGGTGCTCAACGATTTCCTGGAGCGCCGCGAAGGCGACCGCGTCGGCCTGATCGTGTTCGGTCGTCAGGCCTATGTGTTGACGCCGCTCACGCTGGATCGCGACACCGTGCGCGCCCAGCTGGACGATGCCGTGGTGGGGCTGGCAGGCCAGGAGACCGCCATCGGCGACGCCATCGGCCTGGCGGTCAAGCGCCTGCGCACGCAGCCCCCCGGCCAGCGCGTATTGATCGTGCTCACCGACGGCGTCAATACCGCCGGCGTGCTGATGCCCGACAAGGCCGCGCAGCTGGCCCGCGACAACGGCGTGCGCGTGCACACGGTGGCGTTCGGGGGCGACGGCACGATGTCGGTGTTCGGTTTCCAGTTGCCCATGCCCGGGGGCGGTGACGACATGGACGAGGCCACCCTGCGCGGCATCGCCGAGGCCACCGGCGGGCGCTTCTTCCGTGCCCGCGACACGGGTGAGCTGGCCGGTATCTACGGCGAGATCGACCGGCTCGAACCGGTCGAGCGGCCCGGCGAGGCGGTACGGCCGAAGATCGAGCGCTACGTGTGGCCGCTCGCCGGCGCGTGGGGGCTGGTCCTGCTGGCGTTGGTGCGGCCACCGCGGTGGCGGGCCCGGGCGGAGGCGGCATGATGCTGCCCGGGCTGGACCTCGTGGCCGACCTGCACCTGCTGCGACCGGCGTGGCTGTGGGCGCTGGCCGCCCTGCCGCCCGCGGCATGGCTGTGGAACCGGCGCCGGCACCGGGCCAACGTTTGGCGCCGCGCCGTCGACCCGCACCTGCTGCCGCACCTGGTCGAGCGCACCGCGTCCAGGCGTGGACGGACGCCCGTGTGGCTGGCGGGCGCGGCCTACCTGCTGGCGGTCGTCGCGCTGGCCGGGCCCAGCTGGCGCCAGGTCGAACAGCCGCTGTGGCAGAGTCGCATGCCGCTGGTGGTCGCCCTCGACCTGTCGCGCGCCACGCTCGCCAACGACCTGCCGCCGTCGCGCCTGGCGCAGGCCCGCGCCAAGCTGGCGCAGCTGCTGCGCCAGCGCGCCGGCGGCCAGGTCGGGCTCGTCGCGTTCGCGGAAGACGCGTTCATCGTGACGCCGGTGACGGCCGACGCCGGCAATGTCGCCGTCTTCCTGGACGCGCTGCACCCGGATGTCATGCCCGTCGACGGCCAGCGGCCCGACCGCGCGATCGACCTGGCCGTGCGGCTGCTGCGCCAGTCCGGTTTCACGGGGGGGCAGGTCCTGCTGCTGACCGACGGCGCCGACGCGCGCACGGTCGAGGCGGCCGCCCGCGCCCGTGCGTCGGGATTCACCGTCTCGGCACTCGGCCTGGGGCGCGCGCACGGCGGCACGTACAGCGACCTGGGCGGCGCGCTGTCGCGCACGCAGCTGGACGCGGCGGCGCTCGAGCGGATGGCGGGGCAGGGCGGCGGCACGTTTGCCGCATTGACCGCCGATGCCGCCGACCTGGCCGCACTTGGCGTACTTGATCCCGCACAGGTGGCCGCCGATGGCGAGACCGGTGTGCAGGGCCGGACCTGGGTGGACGAGGGCTACTGGCTGCTGCTGCCGTTGATGCTGCTGGCGGCGTTTGCCTTCCGCCGCCGCGCCGGGGCGGCCGTGCTGGTGCTGGCACTGGGCGTGGGCGTCCTGCCCGTGCGCGCCCAGACCGCCGAAGGCGACTGGTGGCGGCGCGTCGACCAGGCCCGCCACGCCCGCCTGCAGGCGGGCACCGAGGCCTACCGCGCGGGCGACTTCGGACGCGCCGCCGCGTTGTACCGTCAGGTCGACAGCGCCGACGGCCATTACAACCGCGGCAATGCGCTGGCCAAGGCCGGTGACTACGAGGGCGCCATCACCGCGTACGACCGCGCCCTGGAACTGCAGCCGGGCATGCCGGACGCTCTGGCGAACCGCCAGGCGGTGCAGGCCGCGATGCAGCGTCAGCCGCCGTCGGGCGGTGGCGAGGGGCGCAGCGACGACGACTCGAAGCAGGATGGGGACAGCGGCAAGCCGCAACCCGGCGATGCCGATCCCGACACGCCACCCGAGGGCGGTCCGAACGCGTCCGCCTCCGATCCTTCCGATTCCCCTGAGCAACGCGAGGAGGAGCGCGATCCGGCTGATGGCGAGAGCGACGCGCAGACCCAGGACGAGGCCCGCGCCGAAGCCCAGCGCCAGGCCGATGCCGCGCAGCGCGAACGCATGCAACGCGCGCTGGAACAGGCCGATGATGTCGAGCAGGCCGACGCTGCGCAGGCGCCCGTCAACGAAACCCCCGAGCAGCGCGAGCAGCGCCTCGCCAACGAAGCCTGGCTGCGCCGTGTGCCCGACGACCCGGGCGGCCTGTTGCGCGAGAAGTTCCGGCTCGAACACGAACGCCGTCGCATCCGCGGCCTGCGCGAGGACACCGACTGATGCATGCCCCGCTCCGTCACCTGTCGACCTGGCTGTGGCTGGCCGTGACCGTGCTGCTGGCCGCGCCGGCGCACGCCGAGACCCGCGCATGGCTGGACCGCGACCGCATCGGCGTGGGCGAGACGGTGACACTCAACATCGAGACCACCGCCAGCGGCGCCCCCGACTACGGCCCGTTGCGGGGCGAGTTCCAGGCCAGCGGGCATGCCAGCCGCCGGGAGTTCGAGCGCGTCAACGGCCGCAGCGTCTCCCGCACCCTGTACGCGGTCGCATTGCGGCCGCTGCGCGAGGGCGTCATCACCGTGCCGGCGCTGACCGTGGGCAGCGAGCGCACCCAGCCGCTGCCGCTCACCGTCACCGGGTCGACCGCGCGCGTGCCCGCGCGCGCCGGCGACGATGTCTTCATCGAGAGCGAGGCCGACGACCAGGATCCGTACGTGCAGCAGGCGGTGGGCTGGACGGTGCGGTTGTACTCGGCGGTGCCGCTGATTTCCGGCCAGATCGACCAGCCGGCTCCCGACGGCGCCTCGCTGCAACGTGTCGGCCAGGACGCGCAGTACACGCGTTCGATTGCCGGCCGCCGCTACACCATCGTCGAGCGCCGCTTCCAGCTGATCCCCGAACGCAGCGGCACGTTGTCCATCCCCGGTGCGCGCTTCGAGGGCCGCGGGACGGGCGGCTTCTTCGATGACTTCTTCGGTGGTCGCGGGGCAGCGCTGGACGCCGAGGCCGCGCCGCGTTTCCTGCAGGTGCGCCGGGCACCGGACAACGCGCCGCAGCCGTGGTTGCCGCTGCACGGCCTCGAACTGCGCTACCGCACCACGCCGCAGTCGCTGCAGGCCGGTGCCGCCGCCACGCTGGAGATCCAGGCGACGGCGGACGGCGCGACCGCCGCGCAGATGCCCGAACTGGTGTTGCCCAACATCGACGGCGTCCAGGTGTTCCCGGAGCCCGCGCAGAGCGACGAGAGTTTCGACCAGGGGCGCCCGCGCGTGACCGTGACGCGGCGCTTCTCGCTCGTGCCCGCGCAGGCCGGGCCGGCGCGGCTGGAGGGGCTCAGGCTCGGCTGGTGGGACGTGCGGGCGGGCGCCGCGCGCACCGCGACGTTGCCGCCGCTGACATGGACGGTCGCGCCCGGCCGCGCCGGCGCCGACCCCGCGAACGGCACCACCGCGGATGCAGATGCAACGCGCCGACCCGACGCAGTCCGGAACGATGCCGCGGTCATCAACGGCAGTGCGATGCCGTGGGCGCTGATCGCACTGGCGTTCGCCGCGCTGTGGCTTGTGACGTTGCTGTGGGCGCTGCACCGCCGCGCTGTCCCGGCGCACGGAGCCACGCAGGCAGCCGAAGCGCCGCGCACTGGCGCGCCCCGCATGAGCCGCGTCGAACTCAAGCGCGCACTCGACACCGGCGACCTCGGCAGCGTGGTCGACACCCTGCGTGCGATGGCCGACCCGCCGGCCGCGGACGTCGACATGCTGCTGCAGCGGCTCGACGACCCCGCCCAGCGCGAGGCCGTTGACGCCATCGAGCGCGCGCGCTGGGCCGGCGGCGACGGGGCCCAGGCGCGCGCGGCGGCCCGCAGCGCGTTCGCCAAGGGTCCGAGGTGGCGCAGCGCGGACGTCGCAAGACCCGAAGAGCCGCTGCCACCGCTGTATCCAACGCAGTCGCGCCCTAGGTAATAGCCGCGCCGGGTGCCGTCCCGCGGTTTGTTAAGCTCGCGCGATCTTTTGTGGGGAGCCACTCCATGGCCGACACCAGCACCGACCGTCCGCGCAAGCCCCGCATGCCGTTGCACTGGAAGATCGCGATCGGCTTCGTCGCCGGCCTGGTGCTCGGCCTGCTGGTGCATTACGTCGTGGGCGCGGACGTGCCGTGGGTGCAGACCCTGATCGACTGGGTGACGCAGCCGTTCGGCCGGCTGTTCCTCACGCTGATCTTCATGCTGATCGTGCCGCTGCTGTTCTCGGCGCTGGTGGTGGGCGTGTCGGAGATGGGCGACGTCGGCTCGCTGGGGCGCATCGGCTGGCGGACGCTCGCCTATACCGTCGGCCTGTCGTCGATCGCCGTGCTGCTGGGCCTGGTGATGGTCAACCTGTTCCGCCCCGGCGACGGCGTCGACCCGGTCCTGGCGCAGCAACTGCTCGCCGAGGGCGCGGACCGCGCGCAGGCGATCGTCCGCGACGGCGAGTCGCAGGCGACAGGCCTGGACCTGCTGCTGTCGATCGTGCCGGAAAACGTGGTCGGTGCCGCCTCCAGCAACTCCAGCATCCTGGCGCTGATGTTCTTCGCGCTGATGTTCGGCGTCGGCCTGGTCATGACGCGTTCGCCGGCGGTCGATGTGCTCAAGCGTGGCATCGAAGGCCTGTTCGAGGTCTCGATGACCCTGATCGGCCTGGTCATCCGCCTCGCGCCGTACGCCGTGTTCTGCTTCATGTTCAACCTGGCGGTGGTGTTCGGCTGGGATCTGCTGTTCCGTCTGGGCGCATACGTGCTGGTGGTGGTGGCCGCGCTGCTCATCCACATGGTGGTGGTGTACTCGCTGGCGCTGAAACTGTTGGGCGGCTATTCGCCGGCGCGCTTCTTCCGCGGCGTGCAGGAGGCCATGCTGATGGCGTTCTCCACCGCCTCCAGCAACGCCACGCTGCCGACCGCGCTGCGCGTGGCGGACGAGCAGCTGGGCCTGCCGCGCCGCGTGTCGCGCTTCGTGCTGACCATCGGCGCGACCGCCAACCAGAACGGCACGGCATTGTTCGAGGGCGTCACCGTGATCTTCCTCGCGCAGTTCTTCGGCGTGGAGCTGGGCATCGGCCAGCAGATCCTGGTGATGCTGGTCTGCATCCTGGGCGGCATCGGCACCGCGGGCGTGCCGGCCGGTTCGCTGCCGGTGGTGGCGCTGATCTGCACCATGGTCGGCGTGCCGGCCGAGGGCATCGGCCTGATCCTGGGCGTCAACCACTTCCTGGACATGTGCCGGACCACCGTCAATGTCACGGGCGACTTGGGCATTGCCGCGCTGGTGTCCAAGGGCGAGTCCGACGCGCCGCTCGAACGGTTGGCCGACTGAGTCCGGAAAGCCCGCTTCGGCGGGCTTTCCGCTTTCCGGAGCAGCGTGCCGGCCGGGCGCGGCGGGACAGGGGCGCGCCCGGATGGGACAATGGCGCCCGTTTTTCCCGTCCCTGCGGAGCGGCGCCAGCACGCACCCCGCCACCAGCCCGACCGAGCCCATGACCCAGCCGACCCGCCGCGACCTCGCCAACGCCATCCGTTTCCTCGCCGCCGACGCCGTGCAGGCCGCCAACTCGGGCCACCCGGGCATGCCGATGGGCATGGCGGACATCGCCGAGGTGCTCTGGAACGACTACCTCCGCCACAACCCGGCCAACCCGGCGTGGGCCAACCGCGACCGGTTCATCCTGTCCAACGGCCACGGCTCGATGCTGCAGTACGCGCTGCTGCACCTGGCGGGCTATGACCTCTCGGTCGACGACCTGCGCAACTTCCGCCAGCTCGACTCCAAGACGCCGGGGCACCCGGAGAACTTCATGACGCCTGGCGTGGAAACCACGACCGGGCCGCTGGGGCAGGGCTTTGCCAACGCCGTGGGCATGGCGCTGGCCGAGAAGCTGCTGGCACAGCGCTTCAACCGGCCGGGACTCGACGTCGTCGACCACCGCACCTGGGTGTTCATGGGCGACGGCTGCCTGATGGAGGGCATCAGCCACGAAGCCGCCTCGCTCGCCGGCACCTGGGGGCTCGGCAAGCTGGTCGCGTTCTGGGACGACAACCACATCTCCATCGACGGCAACACCGACGGCTGGTTCACCGACGACACGCCGGCGCGTTTCGAGGCGTACGGCTGGCGCGTGATCCGCAATGTCGACGGCCACGACCCGCGCGAGATCAAGACCGCCATCGACACCGCGATGTCCAAGGACGACCGGCCGACGCTGATCTGCTGCCGCACGACGATCGGCTACGGCTCGCCCGCCAAGGCCGGCAAGGAGTCCAGCCACGGTGCACCGCTGGGCAAGGACGAGCTGGTCGCCACGCGCGATGCGCTGAAGTGGAGCCACGGCGATTTCGAGGTGCCGCAGCCGGTCTACGACGGCTGGAACGCGACCGAAGCGGGCCGCGAGCGGGAGTCGGAGTGGAACGCGCTGCAGTCCCGCTATGCCGCCGAACACCCGGCCCTGGCCGATGAGCTGGCCCGCCGCCTGCGTGGCGAGCTGCCGGCGGATTTCGCCGATGCCGCCGACGGCTACATCGCCAAGCTGCAGGCCGAGGGCCCATCGGTCGCGTCGCGCAAAGCCTCGCAGATGGCGATCGAGGCCTTCTCGCCGCGCCTGCCGGAACTCATTGGCGGCTCGGCCGACCTGGCGCACTCCAACCTGACGCTGTGGAGCGGCAGCAAGTCGGTCGCGACGACCGATGCGGACGCCAACTACGTCTACTACGGCGTGCGCGAGTTCGCGATGAGCGCGATCAGCAACGGCCTGAACCTGCATGGCGGGTTCATCCCGTTCGACGCGACC
>CBIHLN010000034.1:0-24888 GCA_966210725.1 uncultured Lysobacter sp.
CCCCACGACCCCGCCCGTCCGCGTCGCCCTGATCGGCTATGGCCTGGCGGGACGCGTGTTCCACGCACCGCTGATCGAGGCCGAGCCACGGTTGGCGCTGCGCATGATCGCAACCCGCGACGCAGCCCGCGCGGAGGCGGTGCGCACCCGGCTGCCGAACGTCGACGTGGTGGCGCCCGATGTCGCGCTGGCGCACCCGGACATCGACCTGGTGGTCGTCGCCAGCCCGCACGACAGCCATGCACCCCTCGCCCGTGCCGCACTGGAGGCCGGCAAGCATGTCGTCGTGGACAAGCCCTTCACCCTGTCGCTGGCTGAAGCGCGCGCGCTGCGCGACCTGGCGGTGCACACGGGATGCCTGCTGTCGGTTTTCCAGAACCGGCGCTGGGACAGCGACTTCCTCGCGCTGCGTCAGGCGGTCGACACCGGCCTTGTCGGCCGCCCACTGCATCTGGAGTCGCGATTCGAGCGCTTCCGTCCGGAGGTCCGCGACCGCTGGCGCGAGCGCGACGACGGTGCGGGCGGTGTCTGGTGGGACCTGGGGCCGCACCTGGTCGACCAGGCGCTATGCCTGATGGGTGTGCCCGAGCGGGTGCAGGCGTCATTCGCTCGACAACGCGACGGCGCGGGCGCGGTGGACTGGGCGCACGTCGTGCTGGAGTTCGGCCCGGCGCGCGCGATCCTGCAAGCGGGAATGGTCGCGGCCGGCGGCGGCCCACGCTTCCTGCTGCACGGCGACCGCGGCAGCGTCGTCAAGCACGGCAGCGACCTGCAGGAGCAGCAACTGGCGTCGGGCCTGCGACCGGGCGACCCGGACTGGGGCGCGGATCCGGATGCCCCGATCCACTTCGCTGGCGACGGCATCCCACGGACCCTGCCCACCGTCACCGGCGACCAGTCCCGGTACTACCGCGGCATTGCATCGGCCCTGCTCGACGGCGCGCCCAACCCCGTGACGCCGGACCAGGCCGTCGGGGTGATGGCGGCGCTGGAAGCGGCGATCGCTTCGGCGCGCGACGGCCGCGCCATGACGCTGGACCTCAACGCGGACGAGCGACAGGCGTTCGGCGGACCCTGACGCCCCGCCCTTCGATCTTCAGCGCAACTGGCTGTCCTTGCTGCCGCGGCGGTTGTAACCGCTCGCGCCGGCTTCCTCGCGGTCATGCGCCTCCTGGCAGGCGACACACAGGCGCACGCCCGGGACCGCCTTCCGGCGGGCCTCGGGGATCTCCGCGTCGCACGCTTCGCAATGTTCGAGTCCCGGCCCCTCCCGGAGCTGGCTGCGCGCGCGCTTGATCGCGTCCTTCACGGTCGCGTCGATCTGGTCCTGCACGGCGCCGTCGCCGGCCCAACCGGTGGCCATGGTCGTCTCCGGAACTCAGTCTCTGGAATCCCCAGATGGGGCGCGCCGATGCAGCCGTCAAGGCCCCAGTTGATCGCCGGAGCCTCCACGGTCGCACTCCAGTTCCTGCTCAGCGCGCTCACCGCATCGATCTCGCGGCACGGCGCCTGTCCGGTTCCGCCCGCCGGCTTGCGCACACGCGGTTCGCGCATCAGGGAGCGAACGCGCTGTTCCGTGCGCATGTTCAGGGACGACGCAACGACGGGCCGGTACCCTTCCCGGCCTGTAAGGCCCCCGCCGCCCATCGAACGAGACCCGCCATGACCCGCGCCGCCCGCCTGACTGCCCCGCTCGTCCTCGCCCTGTTCGCCCTGCCGACCGCATCGGCACTGGCGTCGAGCTTTGCCGGCAGTTCCGCCGGCTCGTCCGCCGCCGGGTCGTCGGCGTCGTCGGGCAGCACCTCCGGCGACGACAAGGTCGTGCTGCAGGCCCGCGACGACGCCGCGCGTTTCGTCGCCACCGATGGCGTGATCCGTGGCGCCCGCCTGGAGGCCGCGCTGCGCCACCTGCGCGAAACGCGCGAGGACGCGCAGCACGCTGACGACCTGCAACTGGCGCGGGCCATCCTGGCGCTGTGACCGGGCGGCGCCTGCGGGCGCGGGTCGCGGCCGCACTTCTGGCGGCGCTGCCCGCCACCGGCACGGCCCTCGAACTGGTCGGCGGACACGACGGCCTGACACCACGGGAAGCGGCGGCGAGCCAGGCATTGCTCGACGATGTCGGCGCGCGGCTGCCCGCACGCTGGCGCGAACGACTCGAAGTTCCCATCCATGTGCGATGGGAGGCGCTGCCGGATCATGTGCACGGGCGCGCATTCGCGGGTGGCATCCGGCTGCAGGCCACGCTCCTGGGCGACTGGATGGCCGCCCCGGCCGGCGATGACGAGGGACGACGCGCGGCGCGCGCCGCGCTGATCCACGAGCTTGCCCACCTCTACGAGCGCGCCAGCGGCCGCGCGCTGTCGCGCGACCCGCGCCTGCTGGACCTCGCCGGCTGGCAGGTGCGCGTGCTCGGCCCGGGACGCATCCGCGACAACCCGATGCGCGACCGCAGCCCGGACCCGTACGAGCTGAGCGACCCGGCCGAGTTCGTCGCGGTCAACCTCGAACACCTGCTGCTTGATCCGTCGTACGCCTGCCGGCGGCCCGCCCTGCACCGCCACTTCGCCGCGCACTTCGACATGCCGGACCGCAATGCGGCCTGCGCACCCGGGCTCCCGTTCCTGGATTCCGGCACGGCGACCGACCCGTCCACGGTCGCGTCGGACCCGCTGCTCCAGCTGGACCCGGCCCGCGTGTATGCGGTCGACTACCTGCTGGCCGAAGCCAACAGCCGCCCGATGAGCCGCTGGGGGCACAGCATGCTGCGGCTGGTGGTGTGCGCCCCGGAACGCGCGCTTGGCCCGGACTGCCGCCTCGACCTGGACCACCACCGCGTGCTGTCGTTCCGTGCGTTCGTCGACGACGTGCAGATCTCCAGCTGGCGCGGGCTGACCGGCGGCTACCCGTCGCGCCTGTTCGTGCTGCCGCTGTCGCAGGTGGTCGAGGAGTACACCGCGGTGGAGCTGCGCGGGCTGCAGTCGATCCCGCTGGCGCTGGATCCGGCCGAGATCCGGGGCCTGCTGGAGCACGCCGCGCAGCTGCATTGGAGCTACGACGGCGACTACTACTTCGTCAGCAACAACTGCGCGGTGGAGACGTACAAACTGTTGCACGATGGCGTGCCGCGTTTGGCGGGCGATGGGCTCTCCAGCATCACGCCCACCGGCCTGCTGCGCCGCCTGCAGCGCGCTGGGATCGCGGACGCCTCGGTACTGGATGACCGCGAGACCGCCATCCGCCTCGGCTATTACTTCCCGTCGCAGGACACCCACTACCAGGCATTGCTGGATGCCGCCGCGGCCCGGATGCCGCTGCCGTATGAGCGGGTCGAGGACTGGTTCGCGCTGCAACCCGCGCAGCGGGCACCGTGGATCGAAGGGGCGGACCTGCGCGCCGCCGCCGCACTGCTGGTGCTGGAACAGGCTTCGCTACGACAGCAGGAAGTACTCGCGCGCGACGCGCTGAAGCGTCGGATGTTCGGGCGCTCCCGCGGCGACGGCAACGTCGCCAGCATGCGCGACGCGCTGCACGCGGCGATGCAGGTGGATGCCGCGTTCGCCAGGCCCGCGGCCATGGCGCCCGGGGGCTACGGCCTGCCGCAGCAGGACGAGCGCGAGGCGATCCACCGCCGTGCCAGCGCGCATGCCCGCCAATGGCGCACGCAGGACGCGCGACTGCGCGAGGCGGCGCGCACTGCGTTGCCGGACGCGCGGCGTCGCGCGCTCGACGACACCCGCGACAACCTGGACGCGCTCGGCCGACGCCTGCGGCAGTTGCACCGCGACGCCGGCGGCATCGAACTGGGCCGTGCCCACTGACGGTGCGGACTATCGAGCGCGCCCAGGCGCTCAGGCCGCCGAGCGCAGCGGTCGCGGCGACGCCGCCACCTTGAACACCGCCACCGCCTCGGCCAGCCCCGAGGCCTGGTCCTGCAGGCCACGGGCCGCGGCACTGGCTTCTTCCACCAGCGCCGCGTTCTGCTGGGTGACGTGGTCGAGCTGCACCACCGTCTGGCCGACCTGCTCGATATCGCTGCGCTGCTCCGACGACGCGCTGGTGATGCCGGCCATGATGTCGGTCACCTCGCGCACCGCGCCGACGATCTGGCCCATCGCCTCGCCCGCGCGCGCGACCCGGTCGGCGCCCGCCTCGACGTTTTCGACCGATCCGCTGATCAGCGCCTTGATGTCCTTGGCCGCGCCAGCCGAGCGCTGCGCCAGGCTCCGCACCTCCGCGGCCACCACCGCGAACCCGCGACCCTGGTCGCCGGCGCGCGCGGCTTCCACCGCGGCATTGAGTGCCAGGATGTTGGTCTGGAAGGCGATGCCGTCGATCACGCTGATGATGTCGGCGATCCGGCGCGAGGACGCGCTGATCGCGCCCATGGTCGCCACCACCTCCTCGACCACGCGGCCGCCCGCTTCGGCCGCCTCGCCGGCATCGCGCACCAGCGCGTTTGCCTGGCCGGCGTTCTCGGCGTTGCGGCGCACCTTGGAGGTCAGCTCGTCCATCAGCGCCGAGGTTTCCTCCAGGCTCGCGGCCTGCTGCTCGGTGCGCCGGGACAGGTCGGCGTTGCCTGATGCGATCTCCGACGCCGCCAGGTGGATCGACGCCACGGCCGACTGGATGCCACGCACGATCTCGGTCAGGCGCTGGCCGGTGCCGGTCGCGTCGTCGCGGATGCGGCCGAACACGCCGGGGTGGTCGCCGGTCATGCGGGCGGTCAGGTCGCCGCGCGCGAAGGCGTCGAACACGCTGGAAATCTCCGCCAGGTTGGCGTCGGCGGTCGCCATGAGCCGGTTGAGGTCATCAACCATGGCGCGGAAGCCGAACTCGAACTGCGCGGCCTCGCCGCGCGCGCTGAAGTCGCCGGCCGCGGCGGCCGCCGACAGCCGCTCGATCTCGCCACTGATGCGCGTGAGGTTGTCCTTGGCGGTGTCCATGATGAGCGTGAGGCGCGCCTTCTCGCCCGGCAGGCGCGGCATGTCCTCCTTGAAGTCGCCGATCGCGTAGCGCGCGACCAGCTCGGCCATGCGCATCTTCACCGCGATGTGCGCGGCCACGAGGTCGTTGATGTCCGACGCCATCGTGCCGTAGACGCCCGGATACGCAGCCGCATCCATCCGGAAGCTGATCTCGCCGGCCTCGTGGCGCTCGGCGATTTCGCGCTGCCCCTGCGAGAAGGCCACCAGCTGCTGCTGCATCCGACCCATCGCGGCCAGCAACTGGCCGGCCTCGTCCTTGCCGGTGACGCGGATCTCGCTCCCCAGGTCGCCTGCGCCGACCCGTTCGGCGACGTCGAGGGCGTGGCCCAACGGGACGGTGACGCTGCGCGTGATCAGGAACGCCACGCCGGCGCCGATGGCCAGCGCCAGCACCGACAACGCCAGCATCAGCGCCGCGAAGCCCTTCGCCGTGTCGGCTGCCGCGGCTGCCTCGCGGCCGTTCTTCGCCTCTTCCAGATCGATCAGGGCGTTGATGCGGGCCAGCCATGTCGTGAACGCGGGTGCCGCTTCGTCCAGCACCAGCGCGCGAGCCTGCTCGATGTCACCGGCGGCACGCAGCGCACGCGCGCGCTCGATCAGCGGCAGCGTGCGCGCCTCGATGGCCTGGATGGCGGCGAGCAGCGCGGCTTCCTCGGCATCGCCGGTCGCCGGGTCGGCCACCATCGCGTCCAGCGGCGCGGCCGATCGCGCGTAGTCCGCGCTCAGCCGGTCGATCATGGCGTTGGCATCGGCCACCACCGTCGGATCCTCGGCCAATACCACGTCGCGCAGGGCAATGGCCCGGTCGTGGACGCTGCCGCGGAAGTTGATCGCATGCCGCTGCTTGACGCTGTTGACCTGGTTGATGGTCGACAGGCCGTCGTCGATCCGCGTCACGCGGTGGATGCCGATGCCGGTCAGCACCAGGATCAGGGTCAGTACCAGTCCGAAGCCGAGCGCGAGGCGCTGGCCGATGCCGAGGGAGTCGATGCGCATGGGGGATCCGTTAGCCACAGGAGGGCCGGCCTCTTCGGCGCCGGCACCCCTGTTATCGGCCTCGCATTCAGCTGGCTGAAGAGGGAATCAGACTCCACCGGTGGAACAATGCTTCGCGCGACGCCATGCATCCGACGCGGCGTTTTTCACGTGGCTGTGATGCGGCACTCGAACGGCGACGGATCAGTCGGAGGCGCGGCGCATCTTCTTCTCGCGATACATCGCGGCATCGGCGCGCGCCAGCAGCGCTGATGCACTCGAGCCCGGCGCCTGCACGACCCACCCGATGCTCGCCTGGATGCCGAGCGGCACGCCTTCCACCGGACGCCGCCTGGCCAACGCACGCCCCAGGTCGGCGGCCACGGCCGGGACGTCACGCGCGCCGTCGCGCAGGCCCGGCAGCAGCACGACGAACTCGTCGCCGCCCAACCGCGCGATGAAGTCGCCCTCCCGCAGTCGCGCGCGCAGGTCGGCGGCGACTTCCCGCAACACCGCGTCACCGGTCGCATGGCCGTGGCGGTCGTTGATGTCCTTGAACCCGTCCAGGTCCAGGAACAGCACCGCGAACGGATCGGAGCGGTCGTCGCGTTCGCACATCGCGCGCAGGCGCTGCAGGAAGTGGGCGCGGTTGGGCAGGCCCGTGAGCGCGTCGCACAGCGCCGCATCCTGGTACTGGCGGGCCTGGGCGCGCGTGGTTTCAAGCGCCGCCTCCAGCCGCGACAGCAGGCGCGCCTTTTCATCGAGTTCCAGCTGACGCCCGAGCGCGCCGCCCAGCGCATTGCCGATCAGCGCCACGGCTTGGGTGTCGATCTCGTCAAAGGCGTGGACAACGCTCGAACACACCTCCAGGACGCCCAGTACATCGTCGCCGTAGCGCAGCGGTGTGCAGATCAGCGATCGCAGGGCGCGTCCCTTGCGGATGCGGACATTGACGCGCTCGTCGCAGTGGACGTCATTGCTGTGCAGCGCCTCATGGGAGCGCAGGCACACCGGGGCCAGCGTGTGGCCCGCGTCGAACGCCGACGGGTCGATGTGCTTCATCTGTCCGCGCGCGGACCGCACCTGCAGACCGTCGGGCCCGCCGGCCGTCAGCACCACCGCGCCGGTGGCACGCGTCAGCTCCATCACTGTCGCGGTCGCCTCGTCGAGGAAGGGCCCGGTGTCGCCGGCATGCTCGGCGATGCGGACCAGCGCATCGACGACATTGCGCAGGCGCAGGTATTCACTCCTGCCATGTGCGGCGGAGGCCCACGACAGCATGCGGGGCGCCGCGGTGGACCCAGGAACCGAACCCATCAGACCGAAACCATCAGCACGTCCACCCGTCTTGGTGCGCCCAACGCGCGGGCCATCATAGGGAGGCGGCATCAATGACCGGTGAGCATCCATCGGGTGTGCATCCGCGCGTTGCCCACCCCGCCTGCACGACAGCGCGGGCACTGTGGGGCCCCGGCTGCGATGTCTCCACACCCGGTCCCGCTGCCTGAACACGCCTGCCCGCTGGAGCCCCGATTGGACACCCCGCCACCGCGCTTCGACCTGCAACCCATCGCGCACCAGCTGCACGACGAGGCGTACCGGCTGGTCGCGGCGTTGCCCCTGTTCGCATTTGCCCTGGCCCTGGTCGTGCTGGCGTGGATGCTCGGCGGCTGGCTGTCACGCCGCGCGCTGCTGGACCGCGTGGCGCGGCACAACCCGTTCATGCGTGACCTGGTCCGCACCACCGTGCGCTGGGTTGCGCTGCTGGTGGGCATGCTGCTGGCGCTGGAACTGCTGGATGCCACGGCGCTGGTGGGCGCGGTGCTCGGTACGGCGGGCGTCCTGGGCGTTGCGGTCGGCTTCGCGTTCAAGGACATCCTGGAGAACTACCTCGCCGGCATCCTGCTGAGCCTGCGACAGCCCTTCGCGCCCCACGACCACGTCGTCATCGACGGCCACGAGGGCCTGGTCGTCAAGTTGACCTCGCGCGCCACCACCCTGATGACACTGGACGGCAACCACTTGCGGCTGCCCAATGCGCTGGTGTTCCGCGGCGTCATGCTCAACTACACGCGGAATCCGGCACGGCGGTTCGAGTTCGACGTCGGCATCGGCGTGGAGGAAGACCTCGTGCGGGCACAGGACATCGGCGCGTCGGTCATGGCCGGACTGCCGGGCGTGCTGCCGGATCCGCCACCGCGCGCGTTCATCACGTCGCTGGGCGACTCCAACGTCCTGGTGCGGTTCCAGGCCTGGGTGGACCAGCGCGAGCACGACTTCGCCCAGGTCAAGAGCGAAGCGATCCGATCGGTAAAGCTGGCCCTGGAAGCCGCCGGCATGGACATGCCCGAACCGATCTACCGGGTGCAGCTGCGCGAACCCGCGCCGACACCACGCGCGCACCCTGCCCCGCCGCAGGACGCGGGTGCGCGGCGCTCGGAGGCAGCGCCCGCCACCGGCCACCCGCCGTCCGTCGCCGTCGACACGCGCGCGCGGCGCGAGATCGAGGCGCAGATCCAGCGCGAGCCGCGGGGACCGGACGCCCATGACCTGCTTGACCCGGCGGCACCGCGGGAGTGACCGGCAGCGGACAGGGACACGGGCCATCGACACCCGGTGCCCGGCAACCCCGCGACGCGCCAGCCCACCCCGTGAACCCGGCGGTACCGGGTGTTTCGCGGTTCCGTTTGCGCCCCGTACGGACGCGACCCCGGGGCTCGCCCTGTTTGAACTGCCGTTGACATCGATTCGGTAAGGTGTCGCGGCCAAATCGCGGAGAACGGCCCTGCTCAAGGATCTGCAAGACACATGGGGCCACCGCCATGGGCGGCTCGCACTCATTGCCGCCGTCGTCGCGACCACCCTGACAGCCCTGCTGGGCGGCTTTCGAAGCGCCGATGCCGAGGCCGGCTCCGTGCCGACGGTGGGCGCCGGCAACGCGATCGAGTCCGGGGCCTTCATCCTGACACCGGTCTGTGCGTGGTCTGCGAACCTGCGGCCCGGGCAGGCGGCTTCAATGGCCGGGCGCCAGCAGTACCTCATCCTTCGCGCGCACGTGGTCAGCCAGGCGCGCGACTGGGTCGCGATGCGGGCCTATCTCGACAAGGACGTGGTCTGGCTGCCTGCCGGCGCCGGCGCGCCCGTGTGGCCCGAACGCTCCCAGCGGGCCGACGACGCGACGCTCGGCTTCTCGCTCGGCCCCGGGTTGCCGGTGCTGGTGGACTTCGTGTGGGAGCTTCCGCCGGACAGCGCGGTGCCCCGTTTGTCGACGTGGGGCATGTTCAAGCGCCATCGCGTCGAGCGCACCTACGCCAGCGGCGAAGCGATGTGGGTGCAGGACGGCCCCGGGTGGAAATTCCAGTTGCCCGTGCACCCTTCGTGCGATGGAGCGGCGCCATGAGCCGCGCCCCCGGCATCCGGTGGTCCCTCGTGGCCGCGACCGTCGTGTCGTTGGCGGTGATCGTCGCGCTCCGCACGCACCAGCCGTCTTTCGACGAGAAGACCGCGCCCATGCAGGTCTTCGGTGCAGCGGGCGCGTCCGTCGAGGCGCGCAACTTCACGGTGAAGGTGAACAAATTGAAGCTGGCGCATGGCTACCTGATCGACCCCCGCAGCAGCGACGGACCGGATCGTCAGGTCGCGGCAGACGGCATCTGGCTTTCGGCGCTGGCCGACGTCGAAACGCTGCACGAAAACGGCTTCATCAGCGCACAGCTGCACACGAGAGATGGGCGAACGTACCGGGCAGCGCCCAACGAACGTCCCGACCTGAAGGGTTTCAACCTGACCGACACGTATCTGGTCGCCGGCCTTCAGGCAAGCGGCGCGTACTTCTTCGATGTGCCCGTGGATGCCCTGGAAGGCGCGACCCTGCAGTTCTATTCCGGCAACGTGGCGCCGGCCCAGCTCGACCACCTGGCCGTTGTCGATCCCGGCATGCACGCGGACGCGGTCAGGACGATGCTGGCTGACGCGGTGCCGATGCTGGATCTGCGCAGCCCGGAGCCGGTTCAATGAGCACCATCCCGACCGGCACCGGCACCGGCACCGGCGGCGCCAGGCGCTGGCTGCGGCGGCACGGTGGCTGGCTGCTGGCTGCCGTCGTGCTGGGCGGGGTCGCCTTCTACCTGCCCTGGCGCATCAACCAGCGCGAACTCGATCGCGGCCAGGCCCGCCACCGGATCGAAGCGTCCGACGGCTGGAGCGCGTACGAGCGGGCACGGTGGCGCGTCGTCGCGGTGCGGCGCCAACCGGCAGGTGCGGGTTCGGCGGCCGACTATCAGCACGCCGATGCCTCTCTGGTGCTGGTCGACTATGAAGTCATCGCCGACCCCGGCGTGGACGCCCAACGGCTCGACCAGTGCAAGGGGCGCCTGGTGGACCGGAGCGGGCGCACCTGGGAGGCCAATGCCCCGGCGAAGCTGTCGACCTGGATGGCGCGCAACGGGATCAGCGGTTCCTGCGGTTCACGCGTCGTCGGGCGCCCCGCCACGGCGCGGCCGGGGACGCCGTTTGCGTTTACGCACGGGTTCCTTATCCCGGCGGACGTGCCCGTGGATGCGCTGTCCGCGGACGTGTTCTTCCCGCCCTCGACGACGCAGCCCCGGATGGGGACCTACCTGCGCTTCGCGCTGCCCGCACCCCGGGACTGAAGGGCGTCAGCCCCGGGCGCTTCTCAGGCCGGCGATGGCGCGATCCAGGGTGGCCGCCACGAGAACGACGCGCAGGAGCTGCGTGAACAGCGCGGGCCGCAGGGACATGGGGCCGTTGAAAAGAAGCGACAGAGGCTGGCCCATGACCCGCCACTCGTCCCACGGATGCGGGCCGATCGCGGCCGTCGCCACGCCCCATGCATGCGCGTCGACATAGTCCAGCGCCGCCCAGCCCACGCACAGGACCAGCAGTGCGGGCAGGCCCGCCCGCAGCACGAGCCGGATCGCGTTGATCAGCGGGATGCCCTTGCCCGACCAGCCATTGCTGGCCTTGGCGATGACCCGTTTCCACACCGGATGGAGATGGCGATAACGGCGACTGATGAGCCGCGCGCGCGCATCCTGGCTGTCCAGCCGACCACGCCGCCGAAGGTCCATGCCGAACACGATGGCCGCGATCGCCAGCCACACCAGCGGCATCGCGACCGCACTGCCCGCGGTCGTGACCATGCCCCATATCGGGTCGGTCGCCTGCTTCGCAGGTGCCAGCGACACCGCGCCCAGCACCGGGTTGTCCCACCACTGCGTGGCGGCCTGGTAGACCACCCGCGACTGCCACCAGGCGCTCGCCAGACCGTAGGCGCGTGCGATGACCGCCGCGCCCACGAACAACCAGTAGGCCTCGCACGCCACCACGAGGATCGACCAGCCCCCGTGCCGCGTGGTCTCGAAGCGGCGCTTGGCCATCGCACGCAGGACCCAGGACACCGCCAGTGCAATCCACAGACCGCGCAGCGCCAGGATGTCCTGCAGCGGCTCGCGCCGCTCGAAGGAGACCCAGCCGTGGTAGCTGAGGATGAAGTCGCGCTTGGTGCCGTCCAGCAACCCCCAGGCGGCGTAGTAGGCGAAGAACGGGAGCAGTGCCACCGCCAGGACGTCCAGCCAGCGCGGCGCCGGCGCTGGCGTCAGGTCCATCCGGGCCTGCATGGCAGGCATTGACGGACGCAGGACGAGGAACATCGCGATGGCGCCGATCAGCTGGCTGACGATCAGGACCGCAATCGCACCGTATGACAACAGCACGCCCTGCTCGGCCAGGGCGATCGCGAGCAGGAGCAGGACGTCGTACGCCACGCGCTGGGCGAAGAAGAAGGTCAGCAGCGCCGGCCAGTGGCGGGCCAGCAACCGGCCTGCAAGCCGCGGGATGGCGATCCATGCCGCCTGTGCGGCACGCGGTTCGAAGTGGGTCTCCGCGGTCGCAGCGCTCATCCGTTGCCTTCGGTGGGTGTCAGGCGGCGGACGCTAGCACGCGTCGTATCCACGGATCGCCAACGTGGGACGCCCCTCACCGTCCCGACACGGCACCCGGTAGACTCCGCCGACTTCACTCGGGGTACCCCCATGCTCAGGAAAGCCGTCTGGTTTGCCGCGATCTTCCTCGTCGTGATCGCCGCCACCTCGATCCTGCTGGCCATGCTCGAGCCCGGAAACACGAATTCCGGTGAGCTGGGCCGGGCCGTGGGGCGGTTGATCTTCCCCATGCTGCTCGTGACGACGGTCCTGTATTTCGGGGCGAAGCGGTTGGGATGGATCGTGAAGCCGCCCGCGGCCACGCGCGACTGAGGTCGGGCCACCGCATGGCCAGTGGACGCCGCGCAGCCACGCGATCGTGCTCATCGGCACCTGTCGTGGAACCGCGCGCGAGCGTCGCCCCGGCTGACCGGCGCACCTTCGGCCCACCGGTGGGGATTCGCCGCCCGCCCTCGACCGTGGGCCGCATGCGTCATGCGCTGCCGCTGGTGGCGCTGCTGACGTCCTGCCAGGCCGTGGATCTGAGCCAGGCCTGCCTTCCCGTGCAGGCACCCACCACCGTGACCCTGGCCCGGGACGTGCACGCGGTCTGGGGGATCCATGCCGATCTTCGCCTGGATCCCCCCGCACCCAACCGGCTGGACAGCATCGTGCCGGCCGGCACCGGGCTTCTGATCGAGCGCATCACGCAGCAGGTCACGTTTGACGTCTCGTACCCGGACATCGAGGTGTCGGGCAGGCTCGACGACGGGCGCACGTTTCTGTACCGGTGGGGCTCCGGGAAGGATTACCACCGCGCCCCGTGGGAGCCGTTGTCCGTACCCGACCTCCGCACGGCTGACTGCGCGCGCTCGTGAGGCGGGCAGGCACGCACACGTTACGGCGCGTTATCCGGCCGCGTGCCCGAACGGGCGGCGCCTACGCCGAATGACCCCCTACAACAGGTTCAGGCGGGTGCTGGAGACCGTCCCATATCGCCTGCTCCGCCGCCGTCAGCGCCCGATGCCCACCGAGGGTCTCGAGGGCCTGCGGTCCGGTGATCCGATGGCGCGCATGCAGCCAGGCCAGCGCACCGGCCAGCTGCCCGAACCGCAGTGATTTCGCCAGTGCGTTGCCGGTGGCATCGTCCGGCCCGGTGGACGGGTGCTCCAGCGCGTCCGACAGGCGCTCGGGCAACTCCCAGTGGCGTGCGATGCGGGCGGCCGTCGGTGCGGCCAGCGCTTGCACCATGCGGGCGGCAGCGTCGAGGTCCGGGGTCAACGAAGGGCGCCGGGCGTACTGCTCGCGCAGCACCTGCACCACCACGATGGCACCCAGCCCCAGCAGCAGCGCCAGCAGTTGCGCGGCGAAGGGGTCGTCCTTGCCGATGCGGCGCGCATGCTCGGCGCCGGCCCAGGCGGACAGCTGCGTGTACTCCCACACCAGCGTCGGCGCGCGGCCGAAGACGCCGGTACCGGTGCTGATGACCGGCTGTACCAGGGCGGCAGCGATGATCCGGCGCAGGCCGTCGGTGCCGACCAGCGCGACGGCACGCTCGACGCTCTCCACGGGCCTGGCCTGCACCCGATA
Organism: uncultured Lysobacter sp.; assembly: GCA_966210725.1. Classification (GTDB taxonomy): domain Bacteria; phylum Pseudomonadota; class Gammaproteobacteria; order Xanthomonadales; family Xanthomonadaceae; genus Lysobacter_C. Next base: position 13,496 of record CBIHLN010000034.1, read on the forward strand.
CAGCGCGCTGTTGGCCACGCGCAGCAGGTTGCCGGCCAGCGTCGGGTCGCGCTGGATGATGGCCGCGATCGCGCGGCCGGACGCGTCGGGGTCGTTCACCGTGCGCATCAGTTGCGGCAGCAGGTGCGGGCGGCGCGGGATATAGCGCGGTTGCGTTTCGATCTTCGCCAGGACGGCGCGTGTCGCGTCGAACACCACCGCATGCACGCCGGTTGCGGCGGACCTCTGCGCCGCATCTGCAGCCATGCCGAACACGTCGTCGTGGAGGCGGTGGAACACCTCGTCGGCCGTGAGCGTGTCCGATACCTCGACCGCAACGGCACCGGGATCGGTCAGGGGCGCTGCCGGGGGTGAGCCGGCCGTCACGGCTGCCGCGCCCGACTGCCCATCGCATGCCGGGCCTGCGCCCGCGCCCGCGCGCCGGGGCGCCACGGCCCTCTTCCAGGCGTGCCAGGCCGCGAAGCCGGCGAGCGCCGCCGATGCCACGACCGCCACGCTGAGAAGTCCGTCTGTCGGCATCGGCGGCGCGCAATGGGAAAGGACCCCCTGTTAACGGCCGCCTCCAGGCGGACTGAAGCCGCCGCAGGGCTGCATATGGGGACAGGCCCGCGTCCCGTGGCCGGCCCGGTCATGGGCCCACCCTGCTCCCGGCCGGCTTCGATAGTCCGTCATCGACCTGCGCCGCGCCGGACGGTGGAACGGAAACGGGGCCGGTCATCGCGACCGGCCCCGTCGTGGTCCGCCTTACGGCACACGCATTACCAGATGCGGACGCGGTCCTCCGGAGCGACCCACAGCGGGTCGGCCTCGGTCACGTTGAACGCCTCGTACCAGGCATCGATGTTGCGCAACGGCGCGAACGCGCGGATGTGGCCCGGCGAGTGCGTGCCGTTGACCAGCTGCTGGCGCAGCGCATCGTCGCGCCACAGCGTGCGCCACACCTGTGCCCAGCCCATGAAGAAGCGCTGCTCGCCGGTGAAGCCGTCGATGACCGGCGCCGGCTGGCCGTCGAGCGAGCGGCGGTACGCCTCCAGCGCGATGGTCAGGCCGCCGAGGTCGCCGATGTTCTCGCCCATCGCCACCTTGCCGTTGATGTGCATGTCCGGCAGCTGCGGGAACGCGTAGCTCTCGTACTGCGCGCCCAGCTTGGCCGCCTGCGCTTCGAACTTCGCCGCGTCCTCGGCCGTCCACCAGTCGCGCAGAAGGCCGGCGCCGTCGGATTTGCGGCCCTGGTCGTCGAAGCCGTGGATGATCTCGTGGCCGATCACGCCGCCGATGCCGCCGTAGTTCACGGCCGGGTCGGCGTCGGGGTCGAAGAACGGGGGCTGCAGGATGGCGGCCGGGAACACGATCTCGTTCTTCACCGACGAGTAGTAGGCGTTGACCGTCTGCGGGGTCATGCCCCACTCGCCCTTGTCGACCGGCTTGCCGATGCGGTTGCGGTCGTAGTCCCACTCGAACTGTCGCGCGCGGTCGGCGTTGCCGAACACGTCGCCGTTGGCGATCTGCAGGCCGGCGTAGTCGCGCCACTCGTCCGGGTGGCCGATCTTCAGGCCGAAGCCTTCCAGCTTGGACATCGCCTCGGCCTTGGTCGCCGGGCTCATCCAGTCCAGCTGCTGCAGGCGCGCGCCCATGGCGGCCTTCACGTTGGCGACCAAGTCGTCCATCTTGGCCTTGGCATCGGGCGGGAAGTACAGCTCCACGTAGTCGCGGCCGATCGCCTCGCCCATCGCGCCTTCGGCGAACGACACGCCGCGCTTCCAGCGTGCGCGCTGCTCGGGCTGGCCGGACATGAACTTGTTGCGGAACTCGAAGTTCGCATCGACGAACGCCTGGCTCAGCAGCGGCGCGGCGTCATCGATGGTGTGGAACGCCTGCCATGCCTTGAGCGTGTCCAGGTCGGTCGCGGCGAACACGGCCGCCATCTTCGGGAACGCCGTGTCCTGGCGGACGACGGCCTTGCCGGTGTGGTCGACGCCGGCCGCGTCGAAGAACGTCGCCCACGGGAAGCCCGGCGCCTTCGCGTCCATCTCCGCCAGGGTCACCGGGTTGTAGGTCTTGTCGCGGTCGCGGCTTTCCGCGCGGGTCCAGTGCGCTTCGGCGATCTTCGTCTCCATCGCCATGATGGCGTCGGCGCGCGCGTCGGCGTTGTCCCAGCCGGCCAGCTCGAGCATCTGCGCGATGTACTGCACGTAGCGCTCGCGCTGCGGCGCGAACTTGTCGTCCAGGTACATCGCGCGGTCGCCCAGGCCCAGCCCGGACTGGCTCAGGTACAGCGTGTAGGTGTCGGGGTCGCGCTGGTCATCGGACACGTACGCGCCGAAGAAGGTGCCGCCGAAGCCGCCCATGCGCTCGCCCATCAGGCGCGCCAGGCCGTCCTTGTCGGTCACCGCCGCGATGGCGTCGAGCTTCGGCTGCACGGGCTTGCGCCCCAGCGACTCGATCGTCGCCTCGTCCATGAAGCCCTGGTACAGCGCGGCGATCTTGGCCGCGTCGCCGTCGGTGGCCGGGTCGCCGGCCTCGTAGCCCTCGACCAGCTGGCGCAGGCGCGCCTCGGACAGGTCGCGCAGCACCAGGAACGAGCCGTACATCGACTTGTCGGAGGGAATCTCGGTGTTCTCGGCCCAGTGGCCGCTCACGTAGGCGAAGAAGTCCTCGCCCGGGTCGACCTCGCGGTCCATACCGGCGGTGTCGATGCCCCAGGTGCCGTAACGGTTGGCGGCCACGGTGGCGGCACCGCCCCCGGCCGGGGCGTGGTCGTCGAACAGCACGCGCACGTCGTTGCCCGTCTCGGGCACGTGGTGCTGGGCGGCCACCGGCGCGGCCAGGGCCAGCGCGAGGGCGGTCGCGGTAAACAACAGGGTCTTCTTCAAGGCGATCTCTCCGTGTTTGACAGGCGGGCCCCGCTCAACGCGTCTGCGGACAGGCGGGTCGAAGGCCGACCCGGGGTTGTACCCCACCTGTCCCGCACGCGCGCAGTGCCAAGGGTTGGGATGGCCGATGCGGCAAAGCTGAACCGGCCAGCGTCGAGGTTCCGGCCGTGCGCGTCCGCAGGCGCGTACGATGCACCGGTGTCACGCGGTCCCTCGCGTCCTGACCCCTGCGGTTGGTCGACGCCCTTTCCTCCATCGCCACGCGAACGGCGATGCACCCCGGACCGCCCATGCCCGGCTATGCCACCCGCGAGATCCGCCCGACCGTCGGCGGACACGAGTACCGCCTTCGCGTGCTCGCCGATACCCAGCAGTACGCCGACCCCGACGGCCACGGCGAACGCCTGGGGGTGTCGTCGGCCCAGTGGAGCCTGTTCGGTCAGCTGTGGCCCGCAGGCGAGATGCTCGCCCACCTCGCACATGCGATCCCGGTCGAGGGCCGGCGCGTGCTCGAGCTGGGCTGTGGCATCGGCCTGGCGAGCCTGGTCCTGCGACGCCGCGGCGCGGATGTGGTGGCCTCGGACGTCCACCCGTTGGCGGAAGTCTTCCTGGCCTACAACGCCGCGCTCAACGACCTGCCGGCGCTGCACTACCGGCAGGTGCTCTGGGACCAGCCGATGCCGGCGCTGGGCACGTTCGACGTGATCATCGCCGGCGACGTCCTGTACGAGCGCGGCCAAGCGGAAGTCATCAGCGCGTTCGTGGCGCGCCACGCCAACCCGTGCTGCGAAGTCGTCGTCACCGACCCGGGCCGCGGCAACAGCGCGCGCTTCGGACGGCTGATGGTGGCGCAGGGGTTCGACGCCGCCACCGCGCCGTGGCCCACCATCGATTCGGTCGCGCCGCCGCCACGCAGCCAGTACCTGCGCTGCGTGCGCGGGCGCGCCCTGCCCCGCCTCAGAACACCGACAGCCCCGTCATCCGCGTGAAGCGGTGCAATGCGTAGCGGCCGAGCAGCGAATTGCCCTTCTCGTCCAGGCCCGGGTAGTAGGTGCACAGGCTCATGACGTGCGGCACCACGGCGACGATGCCGCCGCCGACGCCGCTCTTGGCGGGCAGCCCCACGTAGAAGGCGAAGTCGCCGGCCGCGTCATAGGTGCCGGCGGTCATCATCAGCGCATTGATGCGGGTGGCCAGCTCCTCGCTGACGACCTCCTCGCCGGACACGCCGCAGTGCCCGCGCTTGGACAGGTACTGCACGCTGCGCGCCAGGTCCACGCAGTCCATCTTCAGCGAGCATTGCAGCCAGTAGAAGTCGAGCACGCGGTCGACCTCGTTGCGCAGGTTGCCGTAGCTCTTGATGAAGTTGGCCATGGCGATGTTGCGGTGGCCGCTTTCGCGCTCCGACTTCGCCACCACCTCGTCGCTGCCCACGTCGGCGTTTCCCGAGCGCCGGCGCATGAAGTCCAGCAGCTTCTGCTCGGCGTCGTCACAGCTGGACAGCACCACGTCGGCCACCACCAGCGCGCCGGCATTCATGAAGGGGTTGCGCGGGATGCCCTTCTCGTACTCCAGCTGGATCAGCGAGTTGAACGGATCGCCCGACGGCTCCCGGTCGACGCGCTCCCACAGTTCGTCGCCCACCGCCTCCAGCGCCAGCGTCAGCGTATGAACCTTGGAGATGCTCTGGATCGAGAACGGCTCACGCGACTCGCCGACCTCGAAGACATCGCCGTCCACCGTGACCAGCGCCATGCCGAAGCGGTCCATCGGCGCGTCGGCCAGCGACTCGATGTAGTCGGCCGACTCGCCCTCGCCCAGCCGCGCCGTCACCTCCTCGTGGATGGTGCCCAGGATGTCAGGCAGGTCGAGCTCGCTGATGTCGTGCCGGTTCTGGATCGGTTCGCGCATGGGGCCGTCCCGCAGGGAAAGCGCCACTGTGCACGCCGGCGCGTCAACCTCGGGTTATCGGCCACGGTCATCGACATGGTCGGCATGCCGCCAGGAAAGCCCGGCGGACGCGCCGCCCCCCGTAACGCGGCGCTCAGTGCGCCAGTTCGGCGCTGTGATCGGTTGATTCGCCCGCCATCGCGCCCGGCTCGCCCACCACGCGATTGCGGCCGCCGAGCTTGGCCTGGTACAGGCGCCGGTCGACGGATTCGATGAACTCCACCGGATCCGCGCCCGGCTCGGGCACCGCGGTGCCGACGCCCGCGCTGACCGTGAGGCACGCGCCCGAGCCCGCGCGGGGGTGCTCGATGCACGCGTCCAGCACCTGTTGGCGGCAGCGCTCGGCAATGGCCGCAGCGGTGTCACGGTCGGTACCGGGCAGCACGAGCACGAACTCCTCGCCTCCGAACCGCCCCACGAAATCACGCGGCCGCCGCGCCACCGACTGCAGCAGGCGCGCGACCCGGCGCAGGCACTCGTCGCCCTTGAGGTGCCCGTGGTGGTCGTTGTACTGCTTGAACCAGTCGATATCGATCACGACCAGCGACAGCGGCTGGCGGTCGCGGCAGGCCGCCAGCCACTCGCGGTCGATCACCACGTCGAACATGCGCCGGTTGGCGACGCCGGTCAGGCCGTCCTGGTAGGACAGCTCCTCCAGCGTCTTCTGCAGCTCGGCCAGTTGCTCCTCGCTGCGCTTGCGCTCGGTGATGTCGAACATGAAGCCGATCAGCTGGGTCACGTCGCCCTGCGCGTCGCGCACCACGTGCACCACGTCGCGGATCCACACGTAGCGGCCATCGCGCGTCATGGCGCGGTAGTCGGCCTCGTGGTCGACGCCGGCCAGCGACTGGGAGACACAGAAGTCGACCACGCGCTGGCGGTCGTCCGGGTGCATGCGCTCGACCCAGTCGTCCACCGTCGCCCAGCTTTCCGGTGTCCAGCCCAGCAGCGGCTCGATCTGCGGCCCGATGTAGGTGAATGCCTTGCTGGCCCAGTCGATCGTCCACGGAATGGCCCGGGTCGATTCGAGCAGGGTCCTGTAGATGTCGCTGTCAGGGGCGTTGGGCACGGCGGCTTCCGGAAGGCAGGCGAGGTGCCATCGTACTGAACCGGTCCGGCGGTCACCCCGCCGGCGGCGGTGGCCGGCGACACCGTCGCTGCCCCCCGCGCCCGGGCGGGCGCGTAGAGGACGGCCGCGCCTGGTGATCGCGCACCCACCGGGCCGAACGGCACGGTCGTTGCAGGGAGCGGCGGGATACCCTGACCCGCCTGTGGACCGGTCGCGGCAGCGGCCCGCCCGGTAGGCTGGGCCCCGTCGCAGGATGCGCCCGCTGGCCACCACGAGTACCCGGACCCGAATGCCCCGTCGACCCATGACGCCCACCCTGCCCCCCGCGATCGAGCTTCTGGACCTGCTGCCCGACGCCGTTTGCGTGGTCGATGCTGACGGCCGATTCCTCTACGTCAGCGCCAGTTTCGAGCGCATCCTGGGCTACACGCGCGAAGAGGCCCTGGGCCTGCGGACCTTCGACCTGGTGCACCCCGACGACCGTGCCGCCACGCGGCAGGCGGCCGGCCAGGTGATGGCGGGAGCGCTGCAGCGCCACTTCCGCAACCGCTACGTCCACCGCGACGGCCACAGCGTCGACATCCAGTGGTCCGCACGCTGGCACCCGGAACACGGCGTGCGCGTCGCCATCGGCCGTGAGGTCACCGAACTGCGCCGCGCCGAGCGTGAACTGGAGCACCGGGCCAGCCACGACCCGCTCACCGGCCTGCCCAACCGGCACCGCCTGCAGGACGCGCTGCGCGACGCGATCGAACGGGCCGCCCACGACGGCGACGGCCTGGCGGTGCTGTACGTGGACCTGGACGGATTCAAAGCCGCCAACGACCGCTGCGGGCACGATGTCGGCGACCGGTTGCTGGTCGATATCGCCGCCCAGCTCCGGAGCGGCCTGCGCCAGCACGACCTCGTCGCCCGGATCGGCGGCGACGAGTTCGTGGTGCTGCTGCGCGGATGCCGCGACCACGACGGGGCACAGGCGGCCGCCCGGGCATTGCGGGGCCGGTTGCAGCGGCCGTTCGACCTGCCCGATGGCCCTCTCATGCTGGATGCCAGCATCGGCATCGCCTGCTTCCCCGACGACGGCACCACCGAAGAGGCGCTGCTGTCGCACGCGGACCGCGCGATGTTCGAGGTCAAGCGGCACCGCACGGGCCGCGGTGCGCAGATGCCGCGCCGCGCGGCACGCGCCGCGCCGTAACGGAACGCGCCAAGCCCGGGCCGGGCCGGGACCTGCGTCGAAGCGCCCGGGCCCGGGAGAGGGCCTCCCTCAGGAATGGGCCAGCACGAAGTCCAGCGCCGCGCGTACCGCGGCCGCCTGGGCCGCGTTGCACTCGTCCGGGGTCGTACGCGGGCTGTCGGGGTAGACCTCGGTCGTCGTCACGTAGCCGGCATCGGTGACGCCGGCGCATAGCCCAAGCGACTTGACCGGATAGAGGATGACGCCCGGGGACACCACGGCCGAGCCGATGATCTCGCCGCGCGCATCGGCCGGCGCGATATGCGTGACCTTCGCCACCGCATCGATCACCGCGCGCTGGAACGGCAACTGCGGATTCACGCTGTCGCCGACGGTGTAGAAGCCGTCGGGAATCTCGCCGGGCTCGTACGGTTTGCCGTCGCGCGCGGCGAGCGCGGGCCGGAACTCGGACTCGTCGCTGTCGGTGGTTTCGTGCAGGTCGATGTGCAGCACGATCCGGCCTTCGAGCGGGGCGACCAGTCGCATCAGCGCGGCGGCCTCCTCGGCGGGGCTGCCGTCGCGGAACGAGCGGTTGGGGTCGATCGCGTGCGGGTTCCAGCGGTGGATGCGCTCGTAGCCCCATGGGCTGACGCACGGCACGATCAGCAGATTGACGCGGCCGGCGTAGTCGGAGGCATCGCGCTCGGCGAACCGCAGCGCGCCATGCACGCCACTGGTCTCGTAGCCGTGCACGCCGCCGGTCACCAGCGCCACCGGCAGGTCGTCGCGCCAGTCGCGGCTTTTAAGCGCCAGCAGCGGGTAGGTTTCGCCGGCGTAGTCCAGCCGTCCGTATTCGACCACGTCGAAGCGGTCGCGCAGGCAGTCGACGGCCGACACGACGTCTTCGGCATGGCTGCGCTGCTTGCGCTGGCGGGCCAGCCACTGCGCACGTTCGGCATCGCGCCAGGGCTGGCCGGGGGTTCCGATGGGGTAGAAGGCATTCGTCATCCCGGAAGGCTAACAAATCAACGGCGGGCGACGCTGCGACGCGGTCGCTACACTGCCCGCCCCCGCTCCGGTCCCGACGATGCCCACTGCCACCCGACTCGCCCACTGTGTCGCCGACCTGTTTGGCTGTACGCGCGCCGAGGCCGAGCAGTACATCCAGAACGGCTGGGTGTCGGTCGACGGCCGCGTGGTGGAGGCGCCGCAGCACCCCATCGATGGACAGCAGGTGACGCTGGACCCCGATGCGCGACTGGAGCCGGTCGAGCCGGCCACGGTGCTGTTCAACAAGCCCGCCGGTGTCGACGCCATCGAAGGCCCGGACCCCGCCGCCGCGCACGTCACGCCCGCCTCGCACTGGGAGGACGACCCGTCCGGCCAGCGCATCCTGCAGCGGCACTTCCATCGCCTGACACCGCTCGTGCCCTTGGACCGCGAGGCCAGCGGGCTGATGGTGCTGACTCAGGACGGCCGTGTCTGGCGCCGCCTGAGCGAGGACGCCGACGCGATCGAGCACGAGTACCTGGTCGAGGTGCGCGGCGAGATCGCGCCCTACGGCCTGCACCGCCTTGGCCAGGGGCTGGAATACCGCGGCCGCGCCCTGCCCCGTTGCAAGGTGAGCTGGCAGAACGAGACCCGCCTGCGGTTCGCGATCAAGGCCGTGCGCGACGGGCAACTGCGCGACATGTGCCGGCAGGTCGGGCTGGACGTCGTGTCCATCCGCCGCCTGCGCATCGGCCGCATCCCGATCGGCAAGTCCGACACCGGTGCGATGCCGCCGGGCGCGTGGCGCTACCTGCCGGTGGGCGAGAAGTTCTGAGGTGCCTCGCCGGCGCTAGAACGCCGGCTGCACCTGCGGCGACGCGGCGCCCCTTCTGAAAACGGGACGTGCGCCGCGCGTGAGCCAGCGCCACATCCACTCGGCCGGCCCGAAGTGGTAGCGCGCCAGCCACCAGTGGCTGACAGCCACCTGCACGGCGAACACGGCCACCCACGTCACAAGTACGGCCGGCAGCCCCCAGCGCGGCCCCAGGCCGAGCCCCACCCCGTAAAAAAGCCAGATGCCCACCACGCTTTGCAGCAGGTAGTGGGTCAACGCCATGCGACCGACCGGCGTGAGGAAGGCGAGCCGATTCCGACCGAACGGCGTGGTGAACAGCAGAGCGAAGCCCGCGGCATATGCCGTCGCCAATGCGATGGGTTCCAGCCGCAGCACCATCCGCAACGCGAGCCGCACCCCGCCGGTGTCGAGCGAGGGATTCGCCGCGCGTAGCGGCCCGTGGATCTCACCCAGGCCCATCAGTGCCAGCCCTAGCAGCGCGCCCCCGATGGCCAGGCCTCGCAGCAATGGCCGATGTGCCGCCGGGTCCTGAAGAAGTCCCTTTCGCCCCGCCCAATAGCCCAGCAGGAAGCGCGAAAGCACGAAGCACACCAGAGCCCAATTCGCCATCCGGGCCCAATTGGCCATCTCGGCATTGCCCTGCAAAGCCGTGCGCCAGTCCGGTGATGCGAACGCGGCCAACCCGTAGGCGAATGCCTCGCTGCCGGTCGGCAATGCGGGCAGGACGGTCCTCATCCAGGGCGACAGCACCGGTGGCAGCACGGCCACGAGCACTGCCACCGCGACAAGTCCAGCGTTGGAGAGGCGGCGCAACGGCAGCAACAGCAGGCCGACCACCGCGTAAGTCAGCAGGATGTCGCCCCACCACACGAAATAGCTGTGCACCATGCCGATCAGGGCGAGCCCCAGCATGCGCCGGACGTACCTCCGACGGACCTGGTCATGAGGCTCGTCGGTGCGGTCAAGCTGGATCGCGAACCCCAGCCCGAAAAGGAACGAGAACAGGGTGATGAACTTCGTATCCACGAGGGCCGCCATCCATTGCGCGGCCATCGCATCGAATCCGGCAGTCGCCAGCTGCGCCCTGGCCTCCTCCGGCATCAGCGCGTAAAGCGACAGCGACCGGAGATTGACCAGCGCCACGCCCGCAAGCGCGAACCCTCGAAGTGCGTCGATCAGCGCGTGCCTTTGCGGCGATGCAGGTCCGGTCATCCGGTCAGACTAACCCGCAGCTGCCTTCTCGAGCGCCGCGACATCCAGCTTGTGCATCTCCAGGAATGCACGCGTAACTCGGTCGACGGTGGCGCGGTCGCCGCGTGCCATCAGCTCGTCCAGGACAAGCGGCGCGACCTGCCAGGACAGCCCGAAGCGGTCCTTGCACCAGCCGCACTGCTCGGCCTCCGGCACGCTGGACAGCTGCGCCCAGTAACGGTCGATCTCGGCCTGGTCGCGGCAGGTGACGACGAACGAGATCGCCTCGTTGAATCCGAACCCGTGCGGGTGCGCGCTGTCCATGGCGGCAAACCACGTGTCGCCCAAGCGGAAGTCGGAGAAGATCACGCTGCCCGGTGCGTCGGGGCTGGCACCGTCCGGGTAGCGCACCAGCTGCCCCGCCGTCGAACCGTCGAACACCGAGCGGTAGAACGCGCCGGCCTCCTCGGCCTTGCCGCACACCTCGCCGGTGTACAGCAGCGACGGCACGATGGGCGGACGCGGGTCGCCGTCCGGGTCGGACAGGATCAGCTGCCACGACAGGCCGTAGCGGTCCTGCACCCAGCCGTAGCGCTTGCTGAAGGGGTAGGCGTCCAGCGGCATCAACGCCTGCCCGCCGTCGATCAGCGCCGCCCACGTGCGGTCCAGTCGCGCCGCCGCATCGGGCTCGCGCGAGGGGTCGAAATTGACGAAGAACGATACCGAAGGGTTGAACGTGAACATCGGCCCCGCGCTGATCGCCATGAACGGCTGGCCGTGCAGGGTGAACGCCACCACGTCGCAGTCGCCCGAGGGCGTGTCGTGCAGCGTCGTGACCGAATCGACCTGCGAGTCCGGGAACAGGTCGCAATAGAACGCCGCCGCCTCGCGGGCCTGCGTGTCGAACCACAGGTGCGGCGTGATGGGTTTGACGAGGGACATGCGCGTGCTCTTGGCGGGTGGATGCCGATGCGACGAACCAGCGGCAGGCGGATCGACACAGAACGGCCGGGGCGGAATGCGGACGGATCCTGGAACAGCGCCCGCCTGCGGCGCATGAAGACCCCTCCTGGTGCCGTGACCCCGGGCGCGATGGCCGCCGCTCCATCCGTCGCCTTTACGTGACGCACGCAGCGGGTGCCCGATAGTCCGCCTCCCCGCCGGCAGGCATGAAAGGCCCATCCGATGACCCGAACGCATTCCCTTGCCCTGCTGACGGCCGCGCTGCTGCTGGGCGCATGCTCGTCCGAGCGGGCCGCGGCCCCCGCGGCGGACACCCCGGCGCCC
>CBIHLN010000035.1:0-23908 GCA_966210725.1 uncultured Lysobacter sp.
GTGGCGGGGCGGGCGGCGGCCGGCTTGGCCGTGGCCTTGGCGGCCCCCAGGACGATGCGGTCCCGGTTCTTTTCGACCGTTTTCAGCCCGACGCCCTTGACCAGCGCCAGCTGCTCGACGCTCTTGAAGGCGCCATTGGCCTTGCGGTGGGCCACGATGGCCTCGGCCTTGGCCGGGCCGATGTTGAGCAGCACGCGATCGATGGTCGCGGCGTCTGCGGTGTTGATGTTGACCGTTTCGGCCGCGAACGCCGGCCCGGCGAGTCCGGCAACCAGCAGGAGCGCGAGCAGGCCGGCACGGAACCGGGTGTGGATTGATGGCATGGGAACCTCCCTGTAATGGATCGGAACGACACGTGACGCAATGCAATGGAGCTGGAGCGAGCCGCTGGGACCTGACACCCGACGACCGCCACAGTGTCCGGATGCCTCCGGTCCGGAGGTATCGCGTGTCCGCCTGCGCGGCCGCCGGTGCAGGCCGCATGCCGGCGTAGGAAAGGCCCTACACGGCGCGGGCGCTAGACTGGTCGGCCAACCCCATCGAGGTGCCCCCATGGACGCCAGCCAGGTCGACCGCTTCGTCGCCGGCAAGTGGGACGACGAGATCGTCCCCCAGCTTGTCGAGTACATCCGCATCCCCAACAAGTCGCCGATGTTCGACGCCGACTGGGTCAAGCACGGCTACATGGAGGACGCGGTCACGCTGATGACCGACTGGGCCCGCAAGCAGGACATCGCCGGCATGCAGCTGGAGGTGGTGCGACTGGAGGGGCGCACGCCGCTGGTCCTGATCGAGATCCCGGCGGCCAACGGCGGCAGCGACGAGGACTGCGTGCTGCTCTACGGCCACCTGGACAAGCAGCCGGAAATGTCGGGCTGGGACGACGACCTGGGCCCGTGGAAGCCGGTGATCAAGGGCGACAAGCTCTACGGGCGCGGTGGCGCGGACGATGGCTATGCGATGTACGGTTCGCTGGCGGCGATCATGGCGCTGCGTGAGCAGGGCCTGCCGCACGCGCGTTGCGTGGTACTGATCGAGGCCTGCGAGGAGTCCGGCAGCTATGACCTGCCCGCCTACGTCGACCACCTGGCCGACCGCATCGGCAAGCCCTCGCTCGTGGTCTGCCTGGACTCGGGCTGCGGCAACTACGACCAGCTGTGGTGCACGACCTCGCTGCGCGGCATGGCCGGGGGCAATTTCACCGTCAAGGTGCTGGAGGAAGGCGTCCACTCCGGCGACGCCTCCGGCATCGTGCCGTCCAGCTTCCGCCTGCTGCGGCAGTTGCTGTCGCGCCTGGAAGACGAGGCCACCGGTCGCATCCGCGTCGACGGCCTGCACGCCGACATCCCGGAAGAGCGCCTCGCGCAGGCACGCGAGGCGGCCAAGGTGCTGGGCAACGAGGTCTACGCCAAGTTCCCGTTGCTGGACGGCATGACGCCGATGCACGACGACCTCGCCGAGCTGGTGCTCAACCGCACCTGGCGACCGGCGCTGTCGGTCACCGGCATCGACGGCATGCCGCCGCTCGCCTCCGCCGGCAACGTGCTGCGCCCGCATACCGCGGTGAAGTTGTCGCTGCGCCTGCCGCCGACGCTGGACGGAAAGAAGGCCGGCGAACTGCTGACCCGCACGCTGGTCGACAACCCGCCCAACGGCGCGCACGTGGCGCTGGAGCTGGAGAAGTCCTCGACCGGCTGGAACGCGCCGGCCATGTCGCCCTGGCTGTCGAACGCCATCGACGCGGCCAGCCGCGAGTTCTACGGCAAGCCGGCGATGTACATGGGCGAAGGCGGCTCCATCCCCTTCATGGGCATGCTGGGCGAGAAGTTCCCGGGCGCGCAGTTCATGATCACCGGCGTGCTCGGCCCGCACTCCAACGCGCACGGGCCGAACGAGTTCCTGCACATCCCGATGGGCAAGAAGGTCACCGCGTGCGTGGCGCGGGTGATCGCCGAGCATCACCGGGCCGGCGAGCGCGGCGAGACGCGCGGTGCCGCGGTGGCGGCCAGCACCCAGGAACGTGGCGAGCACGGCTGCTGCTGACGCTTCCCTGCCCGGCCGCCCGCACGGGCGGTCACCGCTCCTGCCCGCCGCGAGCTGCTAGGCTCCGGCGGGCACCACCAACCACCATCCGGAGGGGAGCTCTATGGGCGGCATCATCTACACGATCATCATCGGCGCCGTCATCGGCGTGCTGGCGCGTTTCCTCAAGCCCGGCGCGGACCCGATGGGCTGGATCCTGACCATCCTGCTCGGCATCGCCGGCGCGTGGCTGGGTAGCCTGCTCTACGCCGGCGGGGGCGTCATCGGCTTCGCCATCTCCATCGTCTGCGCCATCGTGCTGCTCTTCATCTACGAGATGATCCGCAAGCGGTCCTCGCGACCGGCGGCCTGACGCGACACGCGTTGCGCCCCACGCGTGACACCCTTCGACACCCGGCCCCGGCCGGGTGTCGTTGTTTAAGGGCACGACACATCACGGGGTTGATGCAACCAGCCGGCCGATGTCCGTTCCCGCCCTCGATCCGTGTGCCGGCTTTTTCTTCCTGACGGCTGCCCGCCCGTTCCCGCGAGCCGGCACGGCGTTTACCCTGTGCGCCCGCCCCCGCGCAGCACCAGCATGCCCGCTCCTGCCACCGCACCAGGTTCCGACCGCGCCGATGCGCGACTTGAATGGGCGCGCGCCGCCAGCGGCTCGCCCGGGCTCGACCTGCAGCGCGCCTCGGCCGATGCCGGGTTCCGCAGCTACTGGCGCGGCCAGGCGGGCGACGCGCCGACCGTGATCGTCATGGACTCCCCGCCAGACCTGGAGGACGTGCGCCCATGGTTGCGCATCCGCGACCTGCTGGAATCCGGCGGTGTGCGCGTGCCGCGGGTGCTGGCGCGTGATGTCGATGCGGGTTTCCTGCTGCTGGAGGACCTCGGGGCCGATACGCTGCTGCACGTGCTGGACGCCGATAACGCCGACGCGCATTTCGATGCCGCCCTCGACCAGCTGCTGCGCCTCCAGGTGACCGGCTGCCCCGCCGACCTGCCGGCGTACGACGAGGCACTGCTCGCGCGCGAGCTGCGCCTGTTCGATGAGTGGTTCCTCGGCCGGCACCTGGGCATCACGCTGGATTGCGGCGACCTGGAGACGCTGGACGCCGCCTATCGCCACCTGATCGATGCCGCGCTGGCGCAGCCGCAGGTGCTGGTGCACCGCGACTTCATGCCGCGCAACCTCATGCCTGCCGCCGACGGCCCCGCGGTCCTCGACTTCCAGGACGCGGTGCGCGGACCGATCGCCTACGACCCGCTGAGCCTGTTCAAGGATGCATTCCTCAGCTGGCCCGACGCGCGCGTGCAGGCGTGGCTGGCGCGTTACCACGCGCGTGCATCCGATGCCGGCCTGCCGGTCCCCGGCCTGGAACGCTTCATGCGCGATGCCGACCTGATCGGCGTGCAGCGCCACCTCAAGGTGATGGGCATCTTCGCGCGCCTCCACCACCGCGACGGCAAACCGAAGTACCTCGCCGACGCACCGCGCTTCCTGGGCTACCTCGATGCCGTCCTGCCGCGGCACCCCGCACTGGCGCCACTGGCCGGCCTGATCGACCGGTACGTGCGGCCGGCGCTGGCGGCTTCTTGAAGGCGCGCCTATGAAGGCCTTGATCCTGGCGGCGGGCCTGGGCGAACGCATGCGCCCGCTCACCAACATCACGCCCAAGCCGCTGTTGCCCGTGGCCGGCAAGCCGCTGGTCGAGTGGCACCTGGAGAAGCTCGCGGCATGCGGCGTCACCGACGCGGTCGTCAACACCAGCTGGCTGGCCGACCGGTTCGAGCCCGCGCTCGGCAATGGCGCGCGCTGGGGCCTGCGGTTGCACTACGCCTACGAGGGCGCGACGCCGCTGGAAACCGGCGGTGCGTTGCTCAATGCGCTGCCGCTGCTCGGGGATGCCCCCTTCATCGCGGTCAACGGCGACATCTGGACCGACTTCGACTTCGCGCGACTGCCGCACGAACCCGACGGCGACGCCCACCTCGTACTGGTCGACAACCCGACGCACAACAGCGCCGGTGATTTCTCGCTGGACGCGGACGGCCGCGTTGACTCGACGCAGGCCCTGACGTTCGCAGGCATCGGCGTCTATCGGCCGGCGCTGCTGGCGGGTTGGCGCGACGTCATCGGCCAGGCGCCCGGCGCGGATGCCACCCCGCCCCGCTTCAAGCTGGCACCGCTGCTGCGCGCGGCGATGGCCGGGGGCCGTGTGCGCGGGGAACACCACCGCGGTCGCTGGACCGACGTGGGTACGCCGGCGCGACTGGACCAGCTGGACCGGACGCTGCGCACCGGCGCCTGACCGGTCTCCGGCTACGTCCACACACGCGAACGCCCCCGGGATGCGATGCCGCAGCCCGTCGGGCATCTACGGGGTGGGCGTCCCCAGCACCTGGCGCAGGAACGGGACCGTGACCCGCCGTTGCGCGGCGAGCGACGCCTGGTCGAGACGATCGAGCAGTGCCGTGAGGCCGGCGAGGTCGCGACCGACGCGGCGCAGGAGCCAGTCCAGTGCTGCCTCCTCCAGTGCCCAGCCGCGGCGCTGCGCGCGCGTGCGCAACACCTCGCGCCGACCGGCGTCATCCAGCGGCGACAGCATCAGCCGCGTGCACTGCGAGAGCCGCGAATGCAGGTCCGGCAGGCCCGGCGACAGGGCGTCGGGCGCCTGACGCGCGGCGTAGACCACTGTCGTGCCGCTGGCGCGCGCGCGATTGTGCGCATCGAACAGCGCGACCTCGTCTTCGCGCCGGCCGACAACCGCCTCCACGCCATCCAGGGCGAGCAGGTCATGGCCTTCCATCGCATCGAGCGCCTCGCGCAGCCGTCCGGCGGCGGCGGCCAGCGGCAGGTACGCGGCACGCCGGCCTGCCTCACGCGTGGCCGCGCATGTGCCGAGCAGCAGGTGGGTCTTGCCGCTCGCCGCGGGGCCGGCCATGTACAGCCAGTCGGCATGCGTGCCGTGCGCCAGCGCGCGCAGTTGGTCCAGGGCGCCGTCGGGCGGCGCGACGAACGTCTCGAGCCGCTGGTCCGGCGGCGGCCGCAACGACAGCGGCAACTGCGCGGTGACGGGCGATGGCGCCGACCCGGCTGCGGACGGCGCCCCGCCGGACGCGGGGGGGTGCGGGTTCACTCGGCCTCCGGCTCCCGCGGGTAGGCGGACGGCGGTTGCGGTTGCGGATGTGCGTGGGCCACGACGATGTCCGGCCGGTCGCCCGCATAGAGCTTGCTGTGCGTGTAGCGCTCCTGCGCGAAACGCAGCAGCACGTTGGCCACGGCGGCCACCGGCAGCGCCAGCAGCATGCCGAGGAAGCCGAACAGCTGCCCGCCGGCCAGCACCGCGAAGATCACCGCCACCGGATGCAGGCCGATGCGATCGCCGACCAGCTTGGGCGTGAGCCAGTAGCTCTCGATGACCTGGCCGATGCCGAACACCGCCAGCACGCCGGCGACGTGCTTCCAGTCCCCGTACTGCACCAGCGCCGCGATCACGCCCAGGATGATGCCGCTGGCCGGGCCGAGATACGGGATGAAGGTGAACAGGCCGGCGATGATGCCGATCAGGATGCCCAGGTCGAGCCCGACCAGCCACAGCCCCACCCCGTACATCACACCGAGGATCAGCATCACCAGGAACTGGCCGCGCAGGAAGCCGCCGAGCATGGCGTCGGACTCGCGCGCCAGCCGGCTCACCGTCGGCAGGTACTTGCGCGGGACCAGGGCGGCGACCCGCTCGACGAACACGTCCCAGTCGCGCAGGAAGAAGAACGCCAGCACCGGCAGCAGGGCGATGTTGGCCACCAGCGCGATCAGCGCGAAACCCGAGCGCGACAGGTAGCCCAGCAGCGTCGTGGCAAAGCCGCCGGCCCGCTCCCAGTTGCTGCGGATCAGTTCGCTCAGGCGCTGGAAATCCAGCCACGACGTGATCTCAAGCCCGGTGCGCGCCTCGACCCACGGCAACGCGGTCTGCATGAACCATTCGCGGTAGCTCGGGAACGATTCGACGAGGATCGCGATCTGGCGCTCGATCGCCGGCACCAGCAGCACCAGGACCAGGATCAGCACCAGCGTCATCGCCGAGAACACCAGCGTCACCGCGACGTTGCGCGAGCGGCCGGCCCGCTGCAGCCGGTCCACCAGCGGATCGCCCAGCCAGCCCAGCAGGGCGGCGAGCGCGAACGGGGTCAGGATCGGCGCCAGCACCCACAACAGCCACAGCGCGCCCAGCGCCAGTGCCGTCCACTGCAGGCGCTTGAGGAATACGGCGATGTCGTGCAGGGGGTCGGCGGTTTCCATCAGCGCAGGCGGTACCGCGGCGGTTGGGTGTCGTCGATGGCGAGGTCGGCGCGATCGGGCGTGAGCAGGTCGTCACCCTTGATGGAGCGCTCGAAGCCGGGCAGGCCACTGATCAGGTCGAGCTCGAACTCGACCGCGTCCTCGCTGGCGCGCACCGGCGTGATGCCGCGCACCACGGACAGCCCCTGCAGGTAGCCCGACAGGCGCATGTAGTCGTCGCTGCTGTCCAGGCCGGTGAAGGCCAGCCGGTAGGCACCCGGCGGGCCCGCCGGCGCACGCTTGGCATAGCGCTTGGTCAGGGCATCGGCCGCGCCATTGGCACCCGTGGCCATCACCCGGCGCGCGTCGGCGCCCGTCTCGGACCAGCGCGACAGCACGCGGCCGCCGTCGACGAAGATCCAGTCGGCCTTCCACCCACCCTCGGCCCGGTAGAGCTTGCCGATCAGCTGCATCGGCGGGCTGTAATTGCGCGAGGCACGCGCGACCGCCGCCGTGTCGCCGCGCCAGATGGCGCCCACGACGGCCTGCTCGGCCGCCGAACCGCTGGGAAGCCCGAGCCGGTAACCGCGCTCGATGGCCTGGTCCAGCACGGACCGCGCTGCGTCGGCGCGGGACAGCCCAACCAGCCGGGGTCCGCTGCCGTCATCGATCGCCAGCCATAGCACCGGCTTGGGGCGCGGCTGCGGCCACACGGGAATGCCCAGGGTGGCGGCCAGGCCGTCGACGGCCTCTTCGTCGTAGCGGATGACCAGCGCGGTGCGGAAGCTCGGCGCGCCGCTGGCGGAGACCCCCTCGTCCTGGCGGTAGTCGTACCCGGTCACGTATTCGCCTGCGCGGCGCAGCTCCTGGCGCACGCCGGGCTGTGACGCGGCCCCACTGTCGCCCGAGAGCTTGCCCAGCACCTGCGCCAGGCCCCGGGCGAAGGCGGCGTTGCGTTCGCCCTCGCCCTGCCCGTTGACGGACACCTCGGCCGAGTACACGCCCCGTGCCGCGACGCGGTCGCCTTCCACGCGCTGTGCGAGCACGACGCCACTGCACAGGGCGAGCGCGGCGAGCAGCACCAGGCGGGAAACGAAGCGGGATACCGGGCGGTTTGCGCCAGCCATTGCGGGTCCTGGGGGTCCGGGAAAGTCCCGCGATGGTGCCGCAGGCGCCGCGGCACGTCCATTGCGATACCCCTGCGCCGTCCCGGATGCCGCCATCTCGCCCACCGCCGCGGGCAGGGCGGCTGCTAAAATCGCCGACTTTCCCGCGACCTCCGAGGCCGCCGTGTCCAGCACCCCGTCCGCTCCCTCCCAGCCCGGTCCCACCCCGCTCACCTACCGCGATGCCGGCGTCGACATCGACGCGGGCAATGAGCTGGTCGAGCGCATCAAGCCGCTGGTCAAGCGCAGCTTCCGCCCCGAGGTGATGGGCGGGCTGGGCGGCTTCGGCGCGATGTTCGACCTCTCGGGCAAGTACGCCGAGCCGGTCCTGGTGTCGGGCACCGACGGCGTGGGCACCAAGCTCAAGCTGGCGCAGCAGCTGAACCGGCACGACACCATCGGCATCGACCTGGTGGCGATGTGCGTCAACGACGTGCTGGTGCAGGGGGCCGAGCCGCTGTTCTTCCTGGACTACTTCGCCACCGGCAAGCTCGACATCGAGACGACGGTCTCCGTGGTCGGCGGCATCGCCCGCGGCTGCGAGGAAGCCGGCTGCGCGCTGATCGGCGGCGAGACGGCCGAGATGCCCGACATGTACGCACCGGGCGAGTACGACCTGGCCGGCTTCACCGTGGCCGCGGTCGAGAAGTCGAAGATCCTCGACGGCCGCGCGGTACGCGCTGGCGACGTGCTGATCGGCATCGCCTCCAGCGGCCCGCACTCCAACGGGTACTCGCTCATCCGCCGCATCTTCGATCGCGCCGGCCGGCCCGGCGACCTCGACCTGGGCGGCACCTCGCTGGTCGACGCGCTGATGGCGCCGACAGCGTTGTACGTGAAGCCGATCCTGTCGCTGCTGGGCGCGCGCGGGGGCGACATCCACGCGATGGCGCACATCACCGGTGGCGGGCTGACCGAGAACATCATCCGCGTGATTCCCGATGGCCTCGGCCTGGACATCGACGCCTCCACGCTGGCGTTGCCGCCGGTGTTCGACTGGCTGCAGCGCGAAGGCGCCGTGCCGCGCGAGGAAATGTGGCGCACGTTCAACTGCGGCATCGGCTTCGTGCTGGTGGTGGACCCGGCGCGGACCGGCGAGGTCGGCGCGGAACTCGACCGCCTTGGCCTCGCGCACCGGCCGATCGGCTCGGTGGTCACGGCCGGCGGCGCCGAACGCGTCCGCATCGGCTGATCGATGGCGCCGTCCGACCGGCAGCCGCGGGCGCCGCTGAGGATCGCGGTGCTTGCGTCGGGTCGCGGCAGCAACCTCCAGGCGATCCTCGACGCGATTGCCGCCGGCGTCCTTGATGCGACGGTGGCCGGCGTGTTCTCCGACAAGGCGCGCGCACCGGTGCTGGATCGCGCGCGCGCGGCCGGAATCGAGGCGAACGCACTGCTGCCGCGTGAGTTCCCCAACCGGCTGGCATTCGACGCCGCGATGTTCGACGCCGTCGAACACGCCGCGCCTGACCTGGTGGTCTGCGCCGGCTTCATGCGGTTGATCAGTGAACCGCAGGTCACGCGCATGGCCGGTCGAATGGTCAACATCCACCCCTCGCTGCTGCCCGCCTTCAAGGGGCTGCACACGCACCAGCAGGCACTGGACGCGGGCGTGACCGAACACGGCGCCAGCGTGCACTTCGTCACCCCCGAACTGGATGGCGGCCCGATCATCGCGCAGGCGCGCGTCCCGGTGCTGGCGGGCGACGACGCGGACCGCCTGGCGGCGCGCGTGCTCGAGCGCGAGCACCCGCTGCTCGTGGAGGTATTGCGTGGATTTGCCGCCGGCCGCTTCGCGCTGGAAGGCGGCCGTGTCAGCGTCGACGGCATGGCGATACACGCGCCGTTGCAACTGGGTCTGGACAATGCGCTGACACCCGCACCCCACCCCGTGGCTTGATGACCCGCAGATTCCGACGGCTGTCCCGATCCTTCGCTGATTTTCCCGCGCAACCGCGTCCCCGTCGCTGGGGTCTGGCGCTGGCACTGGTGGGGGCGATGGCCCTGCCTGGGTCGCTGCTGGCCCAGACGAACGGAAACGCCGAGTCCGTGGCGGGCGCAGAAGCGCCGAACGAAGCGCTCGCCGACGCCCCGATGCCGCTGGAGGCGTTCGTCGCCCGTTACACGGTCACCAACGGCGGACGCGCGCTGGGCGAGGCCACGCTGCAGCTGGTGCGGCAGGCGCCACGCTGGCGGGTCGATCTCACCATGAGCGGCACCGGCCTGTTCAGGCTGGCCGGCATCAACGCCGAGCAGAGCACGCTGTTCGAGGACCTCGGCGAAACTTACCGCCCGCTGAGCCAGGCGACCGTCCGGAAAACGCTGTTCACGCGGAAGAAAACCGTGGGCACCTACGATTGGCGGTCTCGCAGTGCCCGCTGGACCGGTGATGTGAAGGATGAGCGCCGCGCGCCGGTCGCCCTGCAGGACGGCGACATGAGCGGGTTGCTGATCAACCTGGCGGTCATCCGCGACGCCGCGCCGGGCCGTACGCTGCGCTACCGCTATGTCGACAACGGACGCGTGCGCGAGCACCGGTACGCCGTTGCCGAGGAGCTCGAGCCCATCTCGGTGGGCGAGCTGCGTTACAACGCCATGCGTGTTTCGCGTATCGAGGACGCGAACGCGCAAGGCGACGAAACCGTGATCTGGGTCGCCAGTGGCGTGCCCACGCCGATCCGCATGCTCCAACGCGAGGACGGCGAAGACACCTACGACCTGCGCCTGACCGAATACCAAGGAGTCCAGTAGATGACCCGAACCACCACGAGCCCCGTCGCCCGACGTCCGCTGGCCGCCCTGGCCGCCGCCGTCGCCCTGTGCTTTGCCACGCCGGCGTTGGCGGTCGAACCGTTCACCGCCGACTACCAGGCCAGCTACATGGGCATGCAGGCCAACGGCAAGATGACGCTGGAGTCGGCCGGACAGAACCGCTGGCGCTACAGCCTCAACATCAAGAACTCGCTGGCCGACCTGTCGCAGAGCACCGTGTTCGAGGTGAGCGAAGGCCAGTGGCGCCCGCTGTCGAGCACCGACTCCAGCCAGGTGCTGGTCAAGAAGCAGGACAAGAACGCGACCTACGACTGGTCCAGTGGCGTGGCCAGCTGGACCGGCGACGTCAAGGCCGACCGCGCCGGCCCGATCAAGCTCAAGGCCGGCGATATGGACGCGTTGCTGATCAACCTGGCGATCGTGCGCGACGTCGAGGCCGGCAAGCCGCTGCGCTACCGCATGGTCGACGACGGCCGCGTCAAGCAGCTCAACTATTCGGTGGCCGGCCAGGAGTCGATCACCGTGGGGGGCAAATCGCACCAGGCCACCAAGGTCGTCAATACCGACGGCGACAAGCAGACCATTGCATGGGTCGTGGATGGCATGCCGGTGCCGGCGCGCATCCTGCAGCGCGAGGAAGGCAAGGACGCGCTGGACTTGCGGGTGCAGGCGGTGCGCTGACACCCGCGCCCGCCGGCTGCTCGCCAGACCGGAACACGCCCCGAAGACAAGGGCCCGCGCATGCGGGCCCCTTTTTTTTACGGCCCGCGAAGGCGGACGCGTCTCTTCAACCGGCGACAGCAGGCACCGCTAGCCCACCCGGCGGATGCGCGCGCCCAGGCCGGACAGCTTTTCCTCGATGTTCTCGTAGCCGCGGTCCAGGTGGTAGATGCGATCGATGGTCGTCTCGCCCTGCGCCACCAGGCCGGCCAGGATCAGCGATGCCGATGCACGCAGATCGGTGGCCATCACCGGCGCACCGCTCAACCGCTCCACGCCGCGCACCACCGCCGTGTGCCCGTCGACGCGGATATCCGCGCCCAGGCGCAGCAGCTCGTTGACGTGCATGAACCGGTTTTCGAAGATGGTCTCGTTCACCACGCCCACGCCATCGGCAATGCAGTTGAGCGCCATGAACTGCGCCTGCATATCGGTGGGGAACGCCGGGTGCGGCGCGGTGGTGAAGTTGACCGCGCGCGGCCTGCGCCCGCCCATGTCGAGGGTGATGCGGTCGCCCTCGCACTCGAGTTCCGCGCCCGCCTCCTTCAGCTTGTCGAGCACGGCGTCCATCGTGTCCGGACGCGCGCCCCTCGCCGTGATGCGGCCGCCCGTCATGGCTGCGGCGACGAGAAAGGTGCCGGTCTCGATGCGGTCGGGCACGACACGGTGGGCGCCCCCGTGGAGACGATCCACGCCTTCGACCACGATGCGGTTGCTGCCCGCCCCCTCGATCCGCGCGCCGAGCGCCTTCAGGCACTCGGCGAGGTCGACGATCTCCGGTTCCATCGCCGCGTTTTCGATCACCGTCGTGCCTTCGGCCAGGGTCGCGGCCATCAGCACGTTTTCGGTCGCGCCGACACTGACGATGTCGAACACATGCCGCGCGCCCCTCAGGCGATCGGCGCGCGCCTTGATGAAGCCGTTCTCGACGGTGATGTGGGCACCCAGCGACTGCAGACCCTTGATGTGCAGGTCCACCGGACGCGAACCGATCGCGCAGCCACCGGGCAGCGAAACCTCGGCATGGCCGTAGCGGGCCAGCAGTGGACCGAGCACCAGCACCGAGGCGCGCATGGTCTTGACCAGCTCGTACGACGCCACCTGGCTGTGCACGGTGGTGGCGTCGACGGTGATGCCGTAGCGCTCGTCGATGGTCAGCCCGGCGCCCAGTTCGCCCAGCAGCTTCACGGTCGTCACCACGTCGTGCAGGTGCGGGACGTTCGACAGCTCGACGGGACCGTCCGCCAGCAACGTGGCGCACAGGATGGGCAGTACGGCGTTCTTGGCGCCGGAAATCTGCACCTCACCCTTCAGCGGCACGCCGCCTTCTACAACGATTTTCTGCATGGAGTGCTCGGGGCCTGGCGGATGGAAGGCGGAACGTGGAGGTATGGGCCGTCGATGCAACAGGGCGCCCGTGCGATGGACGCGTGCACGACCGGCACCGGATCAGGCAGCGGGCGTGCCGGCTTCCTGGGGCGTCAACGTCTTCAGTGCCAGCGCGTGGATCTCGCCCCCCATGCGCTCGCCCAGGGTTGCGTAGACGAGGCGGTGGCGGGCCAGCGGCAGCTTGCCGGTAAAGGCCTCGGCGACGACGGTAGCTTCAAAGTGCACGCCATCGTCGCCCTGCACGTCGGCGCGCGCGCCGGGCAGGCCCTGCTCGATGAGATGCTTGATGGTGTCTGCGTTCAAGGGGCAATCCGGAGTGGGGTGAATGCATCGGCAACGGCCCGCCCCGGGGACGGGCCATTGCGCGTAAAATCGAGCGCTTAGCCTAGCGGAACCCGGCCTTGAATGGTGACCTCGCAGCCCGTGCCCGTTGACCCGTCCCGTCCCGCATCCGCCACGGGCCTGGCCGACAGCGGGCGTCGCGTGTTCGAGATCGAGGGCCAGGCGCTGGCCGCGGTGGCCGCCCGGCTGGACGGTGCATTCACCGCCGCCTGCCAGCTGATGCTGTCGGCCAAGGGCCGGGTGGTGTGTACCGGCATGGGCAAGTCAGGACACGTGGCCCGCAAGATCGCCGCCACCCTGGCCTCCACCGGAACGCCCGCCTTCTACGTGCATCCCGGCGAAGCCGCCCATGGCGACCTGGGGATGGTCACTGACGCGGACGTGGTGCTGGCGCTGTCGTACTCGGGTGAAAGCGACGAGATCCTGCTGCTGTTGCCGGTGCTGCGCCGCCAGGGCAACAAGCTCGTGGCCATGACCGGTCGGCCGCAGTCGTCGATGGCGCGCGAGGCGGATGTGCACCTGGACGTGAGCGTGCCTGCCGAGGCGTGCCCGCTGGACCTGGCGCCGACGGCCAGCACCACCGCCTCGCTTGCAATGGGCGATGCGCTGGCGGTGGCGTTGCTGGAAGCGCGCGGCTTCACCGCCGACGACTTCGCCCGCTCCCACCCCGCCGGCGCGCTCGGCCGCCGCCTGCTGCTGCATATCGCCGACATCATGCATGCCGGTGACGAGGTGCCACGCGTCGGCGCCGACGCGACCCTCAGCGAAGCGCTGGTGGAGATGAGCCGGAAGCGCCTGGGCATGACCGCGGTGGTCGACGGCGACGGACGCCTGCTCGGGCTCTACACCGACGGCGACCTGCGGCGCAGCCTGGATGATGCCGATGTCGACCTGCGCACCACGCGCATCGACCAGGTGATGACCCGCGCCCCGCGCACGATCAGCGCCGATGCGTTGGCCGTGGAGGCCGCACAGCTGATGGAGGCGCACAAGATCAGCGGCCTGCTGGTGGTGGACGCACACCAGCGGGTGGTCGGCGCCCTCAACATTCACGACCTGTTGCGCGCCCGGGTGGTGTAAAAGCCGCCCTGCTCCGGTTCCGAGTCGCTGGACCCAGAACTGGCGGACACGTTTCCACTCGTACGCCCGGTGCAGGAAGCACGCGGTAGTCCGCCTCCGCCCACACAGGCTCCGCGCTCTATACGGAAGGGCATGCGGTGTTCCGACCAGACGCTCCGCTCTTCGCGGTCCCCGCCCACAACCCAAGCCATCGATGCCCTACAGCCACCTCAACGATTACCCCGCCGACATCCGTGAGCGCGCCTCGCGCGTGCGGCTGGCCTGTTTCGACGTGGACGGCACGCTGACGGACGGGCGGCTGACCTTCGACACCGAGGGTCGCGAGCTCAAGTCGTTCCACGTGCATGACGGGATGGGGCTGGTGATGCTGCGCCAGGCCGGCATCGCGGTGGCGCTGGTGACGGCACGGCCGAGCCCCGTGGCCGAGCGGCGCGCAGCGGAGCTGGGCATCCAGGCATTCACGCGCGTCGCCGACAAGCTGGCCTGCGTGCGTGAACTGGCAAACGGGCTCGGCGTGCCTCTGGAGGCGGTTGCCTTCATGGGTGATGACCTCCCCGACCTGCGTGTGATGCCCCACGTCGGATTGTCGATCGCACCGGCCAACGCGCACCCGTGGGTCGGCGAGCGCGTGCACTGGCGCAGCGCGCGGGCCGGCGGCGACGGTGCCGTGCGCGAGGTGTGCGACCTGTTACTGGCTGCCCAGGGCCACGCCGAACGGATGCTCGCCGAGGCACTGCCCTCCGGGGTGCAGGCATGAACTGGCGCGCGATGCTCATCCTGGTCCTGGTGGCCGGCGCGGCCGTGAGTGGCTGGTCCCTGTGGTCGCAGCGCACGCCCGCCTCGGCCGCGCCGGAGCCGGGTGGCCTGCCGGACTACGTGCTCAACGAGTTCGAACTGGTGGTCCTCGACGAGCAGGGCCGGGAGTCGTTCGCGCTGAAGGCGCCCGAGCTCAGCCGCGACCCGGGCGTGAGGACCATGGACATCCGCACGCCCGTGTTCACCATCCCCGACGGCGACGCGCAGGACCGCACGGTGGGCGCGTGGGTGGTGCGTTCCCGGACCGGCTGGATCAGCGCCGACGGTGACGAGCTGCGGCTGCGTGGCGACGTCCGTGCCGACAGCCGCGGCGCCGACGGCCCGGTCGCCCTGCGCACGCAGGAGCTGAACGTCTTCCCGGAGACCGACCGCGCGACGTCAGCGGTTGAGGTCACAGTCACGGAGCCGGGTTTTATACTGGCCGGTCACTCGCTCGAGGCCGATCTGGCATCGGGCAACATCCGCCTACAGGACCCCAAGGCACGCTATGAACGTACTCCCCGCTAGCCTGCTGGCGCTGCTGCTGGCCTCGGCCACGCTGTTGCCGGGCCCCGCGTCGGCCCGCTCGTCCGACCGCAACAAGCCCATGGACATCGAGGCCGGCTATTCGGACTACTCCATGGACGACCGCCGACCCACCGTGCTGACCGGCGGGGTCACCATCACCCAGGGCACGCTGGACATCCGGGCGAACCGCGCCGACATCACCCAGCGCAACGGCGAGGCGGTGCGCGCGGTGCTCAGTGGCGGCCCGGTGCGGCTCAACCAGCAGCTCGATGACGGCAAGCCGATGGACGCGGTGGCGGCCAAGGTGGACTACGACCTGCGCAACGAGATCGTCGTCTTCACCGGCGATGTCAGCATCTCCCAGCCCAGCGGCAGCATCAGCGGCCAGCGCATCGTCTACAACATGCGCACCGGCCAGGTGCAGGGCGGCGGCGAAGGCGCCGGCCGCGTCAAGATGCGCATCATGCCGCGCAACACGGGTGCGGATGCGGACGCCGCCAGCGACGGGGACGCAGGCTGATGCTGGTGGCGAAGGGCCTGCGCAAGGCCTACCGCTCGCGCGAAGTGGTGCGCGACTTCGGCCTGACGCTGGACGCGGGCGAAGTCGTGGGCCTGCTGGGCCCCAACGGCGCGGGCAAGACCACCTGCTTCTACATGATCGTCGGCCTGGTGCCGGCCGACGCCGGGCAGATCGTGCTCGACGGCAAGGACATCACGTCAGAGCCGATGTACGCGCGTTCCAAGTACGGCGTGGGCTACCTGCCGCAGGAGCCCTCGGTGTTCCGCAAGCTCAGCGTCGCCGACAACATCCGGCTGGTGCTGGAGCTGCGCGAGGACCTCAACGCGGCCGGCCGCGAGCGTGAACTCGCCAGCCTGATGGACGAGCTGCAGGTCACGCACGTGGCCGACCAGATCGGCGCCAGCCTGTCGGGCGGCGAACGGCGCCGGGTGGAAATCGCGCGCGCGCTGGCGACCAAGCCGCGGCTGATGCTGCTCGACGAGCCGTTCGCCGGTGTCGACCCGATCTCCGTCGGCGAGATCCAGCGCATCGTGTCGCACCTCAAGGGCCGCGGTATCGGCGTGCTGATCACCGACCACAATGTCCGCGAGACCTTGGGAATCTGCGACCGCGCGTATATCCTCAGCGACGGCGGCGTGCTCGCGCAGGGGGCTCCGGACGCGCTGCTGGCAAATCCCGATGTCCGTCGCGTTTACCTGGGCGAAACCTTCAAGCTCTGATCCGGTCGTGGCCGGAGCCGCCGTCCCTGCCGGGACGGAGAAGGGTTTCGGTGCAATGCGCTCCCGGGCGCGCGACGCGGCCGCCGGCCGTCTCCTGTCGCGTTAGCCCTCCACGATGAAGCCCCGCCTCCAAGCCTCCCTCGGACAGCACCTGGTGATGACGCCGCAACTGCGGCAGGCGATCCGCCTGTTGCAGCTTTCGGCCGTGGAGCTGGAGGCCGAACTGGTGGAAGCCGTCGAGAGCAACCCGCTGCTCGATTGGACCGAGACGGCCATCGCGACGGGCGATGCCCCTGCGACCGCATCCGCCGACGGCAACGGCGCCGCGGAACCCGCCCAGGAGGCGGCGGACTGGGGCCCGGGCGATGGCGAACCGTGGTACGAGCGCAACGGCCCGTCCGACCAGGACGATGAGGGCGCGCTTGCAGAACAGGTCGCCGAGCACGAGAGCCTGCACGACCACCTGTTATGGCAGTTGCACCTGAGCCACCTCTCGCCACGCGACCGCCAGATCGGCGTCGCGCTGATCGAAGCGATCGAGGACGATGGCTACCTGCGCGAGCCGCTTGCCGCCATCGCCGCCACGCTGGCCCCGGAGATCGAAGCGGGCGAAGAGGAAATCGCCACTGTCCTGCACCAGATCCAGCGGTTCGATCCGGTCGGCGTGGGTGCGCGGGACCTGGGTGAATGCCTGCGCCTGCAACTGGAGCCGCTGCCGGACGACACGGCGGGCAAGGCGCTCGCCGCCCGACTTGCCGGTGCGCCGCTGGAACGGCTGCCGCGGATCGGCGTCGCCGGCGTAGCGGCCGAACTCAGACTGGATGCGTGCGAGGTCGAAACCGCGGTGCAGCTGCTGCGATCGCTCGACCCGCGGCCCGGCGCGCAGATCGGGCCGATCAGCCACGACACGTACGTGGCCCCGGACGTGGTGATCTGGCGCCAGCACGGCCTGTGGCGGGTGGCGCTGGCCGACAGCATGCGCCCGAAGGTCTCGATCCATCGCGGGTACGAAGGCATGATCCGCCACGCCTCCGCCTCGGACGCCAGCTACCTGCGAGGCCACCTGCAGGAAGCGCGCTGGCTGCTCAAGAGCCTGGAGGCGCGCGGCGAAACCCTGTTGAAAGTGGCCCGCTGCCTGCTCCGCCAGCAGGCCGGGTTCCTGGAATTCGGTGACAGCGCACTGAGACCGTTGACGCTGCGCGAGGTGGCGGCCGAGATCGGACTGCACGAGTCCACCGTGTCGCGTGCCATCGCCCGCAAGTTCGCGCGCACGCCGCGCGGCACCGTGCCGCTGCGCGCGTTCTTTGCCTCCGGCATCGACACCGGCTCCGGCGGCGAGGCGTCCAGCACCGCGATCCAGGCCATGATCCGGCAGCTGATCGACGCCGAGAACCCGCGCAAACCGCTCTCGGACGCGCGCCTGGCCGAGTCGCTCAAGGCGACCGGCGTGCCCGTCGCTCGCCGCACCGTCGCCAAGTACCGTGAGGCGATGAGCATTCCCTCGTCGCAGGATCGCGTGCGCATGGGGTAGGTCCCCGGCACCTGCGGCGGCGGGCCGTAGATCCGCCGCACGC
The DNA here is from genome assembly GCA_966210725.1 of uncultured Lysobacter sp. Classification (GTDB taxonomy): domain Bacteria; phylum Pseudomonadota; class Gammaproteobacteria; order Xanthomonadales; family Xanthomonadaceae; genus Lysobacter_C. Next base: position 17,919 of record CBIHLN010000035.1, read on the forward strand.
GCCCTGTCGACGCACACGCAGAACCCCCTGCACCTGCCCCCTACCGGCCCCCGGTGCCTGCGATATGCTGTCGGTCCCGTCGCGAGCAGGAGGTTGAAGATGCGCATCGAAACCCACGGCCAGCAGATCGACGTCACCCCTGCCCTGCGCGATTACGTGGAAGCCAAGCTGGCCCGCCTGGGCCGCCATTACGAGCACCCGTTCGATGTGCGCACCCAGCTGAGCCTGGACAAGCCCGACCACCGGGCCGAAGCCACGGTGAGCATCGCCGGGCGCACGCTGCACGCCGACGCCAACGCCATCGACATGTACGCGGCCATCGACCTGCTGGCCGACAAGCTCGACCGGCTGCTGATGAAGCACAAGGAAAAGATGGTCGACCACCACCGCGGCGAAAGCCTGGCCCGCACCGGCGAACTGGGCTGACACATGCCCCTGGGGGAACTGCTCAGCGCCGACCGGATCGCGATCCTGGTCGAGCCCGGCAACCGCGCGGCCGTCCTGGAGACGGCCGCACGGCTGTTGGCGGACGACCTGCCCGGCAGCACCGGTGCCACGCTCGTTGCGACGATTGCCGACAGCCTGCGCGCGCGCGAGCGCCTGGCCAGCACGGCCATCGGCCATGGCGTGGCGATCCCGCACGGCCGGCTGCCCGGCCTGGAGGCCAGCCGCGGGGCGTTCCTCAGACTGGCCCAGCCGGTGGAATTCGATGCTGCGGATGGCCAACGTGTCGACCTGGTAATGGCGCTCGCGGTGCCCGAACACTACGTCCAGCAGCACTTGGCGCAACTGGCGGAGATCGCCGAGCACTTTGCCTCCGCGACCTTCCGTGACCAGTTGCGCCGCGCCACCAGCGCGAGCCAGCTCAGCGGCCTGCTGCTGGCCGGGTCACCCGGGAAAAGCCACGCCGGAGCCGCCCCTTGAATGCCAGCATCAGCGCCGGCGCGCTGTTCGAGCACCAGCGCGAGCGCCTCGACCTGCGCTGGCTCGCCGGCCAGGACGGCCAGGGCCGGGTGGTTGAAGCGGTGGAAACCGTGGCCCGCCGCCCGTCGCTGGCCGGCTACCTCAACACCATCTACCCCAACCGCGTGCAGATCCTGGGGACCGAGGAACTGGCGTGGCTGGACACGCTGGACTCGCGCCACCGCTGGGAGACGATCGAGAAGATCATGCAGTACCGGCCACTGGCGCTGGTCATCAGCAAGAACCAGTCGTGCCCGGAAGACCTGAGGCTGGCCGCCGAGGAGTCGCAGACCCCGCTGTGGAGCTCGCCGCGCCGTGGCCACGAGCTGCTCAACCACCTGCAGTACCACCTGGCGCGCACGCTGGCGCCTCGCGTCACGCTGCACGGTGTGTTCATGGAGATCTATTCGATCGGCGTGCTGATCACCGGTGACGCCGGTTCGGGCAAGAGCGAGCTTGCGCTGGAACTGATCACGCGCGGCCACCGGCTGGTGGCCGACGACGCGCCCGAGTTCACCCAGATCGCGCCGGACGTGCTCGACGGCACCTGTCCGGAGATGCTCCAGGACCTGCTGGAGGTCCGCGGCCTTGGCGTGCTGAACATCCGAGAGATGTTCGGCGACACCACGGTCAAGGGGAACAAGTACCTGCGCCTGATCATCCACCTGACCAAGCCGATGGACGAGCCACTGCCCGGCGGCATCGAGCGCCTGACCGGCGACACCGGCACCCGCCGCGTGCTGGATCTGGACGTGCCGATGATCACCCTGCCCGTCATGCCCGGCCGCAACCTGGCGGTGTTGGCCGAGGCCGCCACCCGCTTGCACAGCCTGCGGATGAAGGGGCTGGACCCCGCGGCGGCCTTCATCGCGCGTCACAGCAATTTTCTCGAACGGGGCGAGTCGTGAGCGGCGGCACCATGACCCTGGAAGACCCCGCGCGCGCGCTGGTGATCGTCAGCGGGATGTCGGGGTCGGGCAAGTCGGTGGCGCTCAACACGTTCGAGGACCTGGGCTTCTACTGCGTCGACAACCTGCCGGCCGAGCTGCTGCCGCAGTTCGTGCGCAGCGTGCAGGGCGGCGAAGGCGCACCCGCGAAACTGGCCGTCGGCATCGACGTGCGCAACCGGCACAGCGACCTGGCCGACATCCCCGGCTCATTGTCTGCGGTCGGTGCGATGGGGCTGGACCCGAAGCTGGTGTTTTTCGAAAGCCGCGACGATGCGTTGATCAAACGCTATGCCGATACACGTCGGCGCCATCCGCTCAGCCACCTGGGCCTGTCGCTGGCCGATGCGATCTCGCTGGAGCGGCAGGTGCTCAAACCGCTGCGGCAGATCGCCGACCGTGTCCTGGACACCAGCGACCTCAATGTCCACCAGTTGCGGCGCCAGGTCATCACCGAGTTCGGCCTCGGTAGCGACAGCACCGTGTCATTGCTGTTCGAGTCCTTCGCTTACCGCCACGGCGTGCCCGCCGACGCGGACTTCGTGTTCGACGCACGCTGCCTGCCCAACCCGCACTGGAACGCCACGCTGCGCCCGCTGTCGGGGCGCGATGAGGCCGTGGCCGACTACCTGGAAGCCGAGCCCGATGCGATCCGTTTTGTCGAGCAGGTCAGCGGCTTTCTCGACACGTGGCTGCCCCGGCTCCGGGCCGACGGCACCCGCAGCTACGTGACGGTCGCGTTCGGTTGCACCGGCGGTCGGCACCGCTCGGTGTACCTGGCCGAGCGCATGGCACGCCATGCCCGCGACGCCGGCTGGGACGAAGTGGCGGTGCATCACCGCGAACTGGACTGACGGCCAACCGGGACGGCACCACACCGGGCCCCACCCGCGCGCCGCGCCGCGGAACGCACTGGCCCACCCGGCCCGCTTCCGGCCCGTAACACCGGTCTGTTAACTTGGCGGCATGGCCGTCGGCATCCTCCTCATCACCCACGAAGGCGTCGGCAGCGCGCTGCTGGCGGTCGCCACGCGGCTGTTGCGGACCCTGCCGCTGAAGGCCGAAGCGCTGGACGTGCCCTTCGATGGCGACCCCGATGCCCTGCTGCCCGTGGCGAGTGCCGCGTTGCGACGTGTCGACGGCGGCCACGGCGTGCTGGTGCTGACCGACCTGTACGGCGCCACGCCCAGCAACGTTGCCGCCAGGGTGGCGCGGCTGGGCACGCCTGTCCGTCGCGTATCGGCGCTGAGCCTGCCGATGCTGCTGCGGGTGATGAACTACGCCGAGCTGACGCTGGACGAGCTGCCCGCCGTGGCATCGGCCGGTGCGCGCAACGGCGTGATCCTGGACGACGCTTGAGTACGGCCCCCGGAAGGACACTGCGATGATCGAACGCGAACTCACCGTCTCCAATCGACTGGGCCTGCATGCCCGCGCCACCGCCAAGCTGGTGCAACTGCTGTCGGCCTGCAAGAGCAGCGCGACCCTCACCGCCAAGGGCCGCGAGGTCAACGCCAAGTCCATCATGGGTGTGATGCTGCTGGCGGCCGGCCAGGGGACGCAGGTCAAACTGCGCGTCGACGGGGAAGACGAGGCGGACGTGGCCGACAAGGTCACCGAGCTGTTCGATCGCCGCTTCGACGAAGACGCCTGAGGCCGCGTCCGGATGCGGCAGGAGTTCACCGGCCAGGGGGCGGCGCGCGGCAGCGCGCTGGGGCGCGCGCGCGTGCGCCTGCCGCATGTGCTGGAAGTGGCCGAGGAGCGCATCCCGGCTGATGCCGTGGAAGACGAACTGCAGCGGCTGCACCAGGCGATCGCCACAGTACGCGAGGAAATGCACGGCCTGCGCGACCGGCTGCATGGCGCGCTGGCGCAGGAGGTGGGCGAGTTCCTGGACCTGCACGCGCTGCTGCTGGACGACCCCGAACTGCTCAGCGGGCTGGACGAGCTGATCCGCACCGGCCGCTACAGCGCCGACTACGCACTGCGCTTGCAGCGCGATCGCATCGCCGGCGTGTTCGCCAGCATGGACGACGCCTATTTCCGCAGCCGCGTGGAGGACATCGACCAGGTCATCGGCCGCATCCACGCCGCGTTGCACCGGCGCCATGCCGACATGCAGGGGGTAGCCGGCGAGATCCTGGTCACCGACAACGTCGCCCCGGCGGAGATCGCGCAACTGCAGGCACAGGGCGTGATGGCGATCGTGACGTCCGGCGGCAGCACGCTGTCGCACAGCGCGATCCTCGCGCGCAGCCTGCACCTGCCGCTGGTCGTGGGCGCCGCGCACGTGCTGCAGAAGGTCAACGATGGCGACGTGCTGGTGGTCGATGGCGCCGGCGGCCTGGTGGTGGTGGAGCCCAATGCGGCCGACCTGCGCACACACCGCGCCCGCGTCCGCGAACTGGCGCGCGAGCGCAAGCAGCTCAACCGCCTGCGCCGGGAGCCCTCGCGCACGCTGGACGGGGTCGACATCCGCCTGTACGCCAATGCCGAATCCCGCGACGACGTGGCCGAGGCGCATGCGCTCGGCGCGGCCGGCATCGGCCTGTACCGGACCGAATTCCTGTTCCTCCAGCGCAACGAAGTACCGGACGAGGAGGAGCAGTTCCGCACGTACCGCGACGTGGTGCTCGGGATGACCGGCCGCACCGTCACCATCCGCACGCTGGACCTGGGCGCGGACAAGGCCGACCGGACCGGCCTGGTCCTGCGTGACGAGCCCAATCCCGCGCTCGGCCTGCGTGGCGTCCGGCTGTCACTGGCCCGCCCCGGGCTGCTGGACGACCAGTTGCGCGCCCTGCTGCGCGCCTCCGGGTACGGCCCGTTGCGCATCCTGGTGCCGATGGTGAGCAGCCGCGAGGAAATCCGTGCGGTGCGCGCGCGTCTCGACCGCCTGGCTGCGGAGTTGCGGGCCGACGGGTTCGAAATCGCCGACCACGTCCCGTTGGGCGCGATGATCGAGGTGCCGGCCGCGGCCATCGCGCTACCCGGCTTCATCGCCGACCTGGACTTCCTGTCCATCGGCACCAACGACCTGGTGCAGTACGTGCTGGCGGTGGACCGCAACAACGATGCGCTGGGCGAGATGTACTCCCCGCTGCATCCGGCGGTGCTGCGCCTGATACGCGATGTGATCCGCCTCGCCCAGCGCAAGGGCAAGCCGGTGGCCGTATGCGGCGAGATCGCAGGCGATGCGCGGTTCGTCCCGATGCTGCTGGCGCTGGGCCTGTCCGAACTGAGTCTGCACCCCGTCACGCTGCTGGAAGTGCGTCGCACCATCCGCGCCTGCGACCTGCAGGCGCTGAAAGCCCGGGCGCCCGCCCTGCTCAAGGCACGCGGGCGGCGGGATATCGAACGCTGGATGGCGGCCGTCGCGCCGGACCTGACCGCCTGAGGCGCGTCAGGCCGCGCGCACCGACCGACAGGCAGGCCCTGGCGCAGGCGCGCCTGCAGCCGATCAGGGCAACAATGCGCCGGTCAATGGGGTGTGCAGGGCGCGACAACTGGCGATAATGCCGCCATGAACGCGTGACGCCAGGTCGCCCTTTCGCCGCCCCCGAGGCGGCGGCGGCCGAAACCGGCTCGACGAGCCCGACCGCCGGACCACCAGGAGCGCCGCCTTGGCCGAAGCCATCCGCCACGACAAGACCTCGCGCCAGCTGCGGATGCTGTCGGACGCGCTGGACAGCGGCCGCCTGGGACCGGTGCGTCGGCTGGTCAACACCTTGTCGCCGGCCGAGATCGGCAACCTGCTCGAGTCGCTGCCACCGGCCAAGCGCGCGGTGGTGTGGGGGCTGGTCGACCCGGAGGACGACGGCGAGGTGCTGGTGCACGTCGGCGACGAGGTCCGCGAAAGCCTGCTGGCGGACATGGACCCGGACGAGATCATCGCCGCGGTCGAAGACCTCGACATCGACGACCTGGCCGACCTGGTCGAGGACCTGCCCGACACGGTCATCGACGAAGTGCTCAAGTCGATGGATCGGGAGAACCGCGACCGCCTCGAGCAGGTGCTGTCCTATCCGGAGGACACCGCCGGCCGCCTGATGAACCCGGACGTGGTGACGGTGCGCGCCG
>CBIHLN010000036.1:0-23622 GCA_966210725.1 uncultured Lysobacter sp.
CCCACCGCCCGCCCCGCCTGGAGTGATGACATGCTCTGGGCGCTGGCAGTGGCCGACACCGCGATCCTGCTGGTCGCCCCCGATGGCGGCCTGAACCACGCCAACCAGCGTGCCCAGGCGCTCGCCGCGCAGCTGTACCCGGACGATGCTCACGCCGATGCCGCGCGACTGCTGGCCTGCGTGCCGGCGTCGGCATGGGAGGTGGCCGGCCATGAGGGGCGCTGGATCGGCGAGGTCGAGACCCGCGACGCCTCGCGCGTGCTGGAGGTCAAGGTCTTCAGCAGCGTGCCCGGCCAGCCCTGGCGCCGGTTCGTGGTCATGAGCGACGTCACCGAGCGCGCCGCGCGCGAGAGCGAGTTGCAGCGGCGCCATGACGAGCTGCAGCGCACCTACAGCCGCCTGGCCGGCGCCCAGGAGCAGCTGCTGCAGTCCGAGAAGATGGCGTCGATCGGCCAGCTGGCCGCGGGCGTCGCGCACGAGATCAACAACCCGATCGGCTACGTGCACTCCAACCTGGGCACGCTGCAGGAGTACGTCGGGTCGTTGTTCGCCCTGGCGGAGGCGTACCAGTCGGCACTGGAATCGCCCGACCCGGTGGCACGACGGGACGAGATGCGCGCCATGCGCGAGCGGCTGGACCTGGACTTCATCACCGGCGACCTGCCGCAGCTGCTGGAGGAGTCGCGCGAGGGCATCGAGCGCGTGACCAAGATCGTCCAGGACCTCAAGGAGTTCTCGCACGTCGGCCGCAACGAGCCGATGCGCCCGTCCGACCTGCTCAAGGGGCTGGAGTCCACGCTCAACATCGTGTGGAACGACCTCAAGTACAAGGTGCGCGTGGAGAAGCACTACGGCGAACTGCCGCCCGTGGAGTGCCACCTCTCGGAGATCAACCAGGTCTTCATGAACCTGCTGATCAACGCCGGCCAGGCCATCGAGGACCGCGGCACCATCCTGCTGGCCACCGGCGTGGACGGGGACGAGGCGTGGGTCAGCGTGGCCGACAGCGGCTGCGGCATCCCGGAGGACGTGCAGGCGCGCATCTTCGACCCGTTCTATACGACCAAGCCGATCGGCCGCGGCACGGGACTCGGCCTGGCGATCGCCTACCGCATCATCGCCAAGCACCACGGCCGGATCGAACTCAACAGCCGGCCCGGCGCGGGCAGCACGTTCCGCGTGGTGCTGCCGGTGCGCCAGCCGGTGGGCGATGCCGCATCGACGGCGACAGCCCTGTAGGCGCGGCCTCAGCCGCGACCGGTGGCGTTCGGTTCTTGTAGGAGCGACGTAAGTCGCGACCGCGCAACTCCGAATACCTGCGCGGGTCGCGACTTACGTCGCTCCTACACGTGTTGGAGAACCCATCGCGACTGAAGCCGCGCCTACGACGGCACGGCGTCGGTCAGTACACCGCTTCACCCGCGGCGCGACGCTCCCACGTGCGGAAGGCGGTCTGGATGTGCTCGCGCAGTTCGTCGTCATTCCACGGCTTGGTGAGGAAGCGGTAGATCGCGCCGTGGTTGATGGCCTCGGTGATGGTGGCCAGGTCGGTGTAGCCCGACAGCACCATGCGGATCGTGTCGGGGTACAGGTCGCGCACGCGGGCGAGGAACTCGGTGCCGCTCATGTCGGCCATGCGCTGGTCGGACACGATGACCTGCGCGCTGTTGCTGGCCAGCAGGTCGAACGCTTCGCTGACGCTGTTGGCGGTGAGGATGTTGTAGCCGTCGCGGCGGAACAGGCGCACCAGCGAGCGCAGCACGTTCTCCTCGTCGTCCAGCAGCAGGAGCGTGCGTTCCGGGCGGGTGGCGGCGAACGCACCGGGCAGCAGGAAACGCTTGCGCACCAGTTCGCCCATGTCCTCGGCCGGCAGCGGCTGGCTGAAGAGATACCCCTGGAAGAAGTCGCAATGGCTGCGGCGCAGGAAGCCCAGTTCGGCTTCGCTCTCCACGCCCTTGGCGGTGACCTTCATGCCCAGCTGGTGGCCCATCGCGATGATGCCGCGCACGATGGCGGCGCTGCGCGGGTCGCTGGCGACGTTGCGGATGAAGCTGCGGTCGATCTTCAGCCGGTCCAGCGGGTACTGCGCCAGCGCGGCGAAGCTCAGTCCGCCCAGGCCGAAGTCCTGCACCGTCAGCGTCGCGCCCAGCCCGCGCAGGCCCACCAGCGTGTCGTAGACCTGGTGGGCGTCCATCGCCAGCACGCTTTCGGACACCTCGAACTCCAGCGCATCGCCCGGCAGGTCGAAGCCGTGCAGCAGCTCTCCGATGCGGTCCACGCAGTCGGGCTGCGCCAGCAGAGCGCCCGAGAGGTGCACGGAAATGGACAGGTAGTCCAGGCCCTGGGCACGCCAGCGCGCGACCTGCGAAACCGCCGACTCGGCGACCCAGATGCCCAGGCGCGCCGACAGGCCGACGCGCTCGACCTCCTCCAGGAACCGGCTCGGCCGTAGCAGGCCGTGCCCGGACGCGTCCCAGCGAAGCAGCGCACCGAAGCCGCACAGGCCGCCGTCGTGGGCGTTGATCAGCGGCTGGTAGAACAGCTTGAGTTCGCTGTTGTCCAGCGCCTCGACGAAGCGCTCGGCGAAGCCCTCGTTGCCGGCCGGGCGTTCGGGCATGGCCGTGTACAGGCCGATGCTGTTGAGGCCTTCCTCCTTGACCTGGCGCAATGCCTCTTCGGCCTTGGCCAGCAGCGCGGCGGCGTTCTGCGCGTGGTCGGGGAAAATCGCGATGCCGATGGAAAGCGTCATCGGCAGCGTATAGGGCGGGATCGACAGCGGAGTCTCGAACGCGTCGCGCAGCAGTTCGGCCAGCGCCGCGCCGTCGAGCTCTCCGGGGCGGTAGCCGATGCCCATGACGAACTCGTCGCTGCCCAGCCGCCACAGCCAGCCGTCGCGCGGCATCGCCTTGCGCAGGCGCTGGGCGATCGCGGCCAACGCCTGGTCGCCGATCTCCTCGCCCATGTTGGTGTTGATCGACCGGAACATGTCCACGTCGATGTGCAGCAGCGCGATGCGGCGCTTGGTCGCGCCGGCGGCGGCAATGGCCGTGGAGAGGTTCGGGCCGTTGGCGCCCAGGCGGTAGAGCCCGGTGACCGGGTCGACCGCGATGTCGCCGTAATCGTCGTAACGCTGGACCATGGGGTCAGCTTACCCGCGGGCGCGTCCGGTGGAGGCCGGCGCGCCGCGCGGTGCGCCGTTACTCCCCGGCCGGCTTGGGGGCGCTGCCGAACCCGCCCTCGGCCGATGCGGCCAGGTAGGCGAACACGGCGTAGGCCGCGACGTTCTGGGCCAGCGCCTCCGGGTCGATCTTGTCGAAGGTGTCGTCGGGGGTGTGGTGCAGGTCGAAATAGTCGGTGCCGTCCTGCGCCAGCCACGCCCACGCCATGCCGCGCCCGGCGAACGGGATCAGGTCCGGCCCCGGGCCGCCCTTGCCGGGCGCGTGTTCGATACCCAGCGGTGCCAGTGCGGCGGCGATCTGCACCTCGGCGGCGCGCGCGGACTCCGGCGCACCGGTGGCGAAGGCATAGATGCGGCCGGCGCCAAAGTCGCTCTCGGCGGCGATGACGTGCCGGGTGAGGTCGGCCGCGTGCTTCTCGGCATAGGCGCGACCGCCCAGCAGGCCCTGCTCTTCGTTGGCGAAGGCGACCACGCGGATGCTGCGCGCCGGGTGGCGGGGCAGGTCGCCGATCAGCTTGGCCGCGGCCATCGTGATGCCGACGCCGGCGGCGTCATCCACCGCGCCCGTGCCCAGATCCCACGAATCCAGATGCGCGCCGATCAGCACGACCTCCTCGGGTGTTTCCGAGCCGGTGATCTCGCCGATCACGTTGTGGGAAGTGGCTTCGCCGTCCCAGCCGCAATCAAGCGCGACACGCACGCGCTGCGGGCCAAGCGCCAGCAGGCGGCTCAATTGTTGCGCATCCGGGACCGACAGCGCGGCCGACGGGATCGGGGTCAGGCCTTCATCGAACCGCGTGATGCCGGTATGCGGCTGGCGGTGCGAGTCGGTGCCGGCCGAACGCATCAGGAAGCCGGCCGCGCCGGCACGGATCGCCGCCGACGGCCCCGCGCTGCGCACGCGCGAACCCGGGCCGTAGCCGCTGCCGTCGCGGGCGCGCTTCATCTCGTAATCGACGAACGCGATCTTGCCGGCCAGCGAGCCGGCGGGCGCGGCCTCCAGCGCCGCCAGGTCGGCAAAGCGCACCACCTCGCCCTCGACCGTGCCGCCCGGGCTGCCGCCCAGCGCGGTGAGGGTCAGCGGTTGCGCGTTGTCGCCCAGCACCTGCGCGGACTCGCCGCGGCGGATCCACTTCGGGAAGGTCACCGGCTCCAGCCAGACCTTGTCGAAGCCCAGTTCGCGGAACTTGGCCTCGGCCCACTTCACCGCGCGGGCGTCGGCCTCGCTGCCGGCCATGCGCGGGCCGACCTCGGTGGTGAGCGATTCGGTGACCTCGTAACCCAGGCGGCTGGCCAGCGCGGCCTCCCGCAATTGCGGCGCCACGGCGAGCGCCTCGTCGGGGATCCGCGTCACGGACGTGTCCTGCGCGGCCACGCGGGCCGGCTGCAGGGCGATCAACAGGGTGGCGGCGGTTGCCCACAACGGTGCACGCATGCGTGACTCCACGGCTGGAAAAGACGAAGCCGCGAGGGTAGCAACTCGCGGCTGGGTCATGGCGTGCCTCAAGTCACGCGGCGCGGCCTGCGACGCGGGCGCGTCACGGCGTGCGCGGCGGGTCCTGCCGGAGCGCGTCGCGGATTTCGCGCAGCAGCAGGATCTCCTCGCTGGGGCCGGCCGGCGCGGCGTCCTTGGGCGTGCGCACGCGGTTGTAGGTGCGCACGATCAGGAAGATCACGAAGGCGATCAACAGGAAGTCGATGACCGTCTGCAGGAACGCGCCGTACGTGATCACCGGCGCGGCAGCCTCCTGCGCGGCGGCGAGCGTGGCGTAGTCGTTGCCATCCAGCGGCACGAACAGCTGCGAGAAGTCCACGCCGCCCATCGCCATGCCCACCAGCGGCATGATGATGCCGTCCACCAGCGCGGTGACGATCTTGCCGAACGCCGCGCCGATGACGACCGCGACCGCCAGGTCGAGCACGTTGCCGCGCGCGATGAACGCCTTGAACTCGCTGACCATGCTCATGGTGTGCCTCCGGTGTGGACTGCGGCGGACTATACCGCCGGGTCGTGGAGGCGACGTCCCCGTGCTGGCCGCAACCGCGCCCAGGACAACGCGGTGGCGCGCGCACTCGCAGTGTCAGCCGCCGGTGATCTGCCCGCGCAACTCCACCACGCCATCCAGCGACGCGATGAATGCATCGCCCGGTTGCAGCGGGCCCACGCCGGCGGGCGTGCCCATGAACACCAGGTCGCCGGCGCGCAGTGCGTAGAGGCGCGAGAGCTCGTGCAGGATCTCGGGCACGTCCCAGATGAGGTCGGCGAACGCGCCGTGCTGGCGGCGCTCGCCATTGACGTGGAGGGTGAGCGTGCGGGCGACGAGGTCGCCGACCTCGGCCGCGGGGACCAGTTCGCTCACCGGCGCCGCATTGTCGAAGGCCTTCCCTGTGTCCCACGGCAGGCCCTTGGCCTTGGCCGCGGCCTGCAGGTCACGGCGGGTGAGGTCCAGGCCGATGCCATAGGCGTACACGAGCGGTGCGGCGACCTTCGCATCGAGCACGCCCGGCGGTGCGTCCTGCCCCAGCGCGACGACCAGTTCGACCTCGTGGTGCAGGTCCTGCGTGCCGGGGGGGTAGGGCACGTCACCCCCCGTCACCACCGCGTCGGCCGGCTTGAGGAAGAACACCGGCTGGCCGCGATCGGCCTTGCTGGCCGGCGCCGTCGCGCCCATCTCGCGGGCGTGGTCGGCGAAGTTGCGGCCCACGCAGTACACGCGCCGGACCGGGAAATGTCCGCCGCCGCGCACGGGAATGCGCACGGGCATCGGCGCCGGGATGACGTCGGCCATGAAAGCTCCTCGAACGGGTGCGCCGGCGTGGCCGGCGTTGGGGTGTGCGCCGGCATGGCCGGCGATGCAATGAAAGCGGTCAGTCGCGCGAGGCGCGGCGATCGCCCAGCGCGGCACGGTCGAGCACGCGGTACTCGCCATCGACGACCTGGCGACCGGCGTCGCGCGCCACCGGCGTAGCGCGGCTGCGCCACAGCCTGTAGAGCAGGCCGGCGGCGATCATCGCCGCGCCGACGACGACGCCGAACACCACCATGACCGCAAGCAGCGCCAGGCCCACCAGGCCGAACGCGATGCGCACCAACGGGTGGCGCGGCTTGCGCGGCTCGAAGGCGTGGCGGACGCGCGACTGGAACTGGGCGTGGTCGAAGCGGAAGGCGTGGGCGAACATGTCGTGCGGCGTGTCTACAATCCGGCGGGGCACCGAGTATCGCGATGCAGGCCAGCGAGGTTGTAATGGATTCGTTAAATCGAAGTGAAGGCGCGGGGACGCGCGCGGCCCTGGTCACGCTCGATCGGCTGCCCGATGGCGGTTTCGCGGAAGTCGAAGCGGTGATCGACGGCGATGCCGAGTCGCTGGTGCTGTACCGCGACGGTGACGCCGTGCGCGCGTGGCTCAACATCTGTCCGCATGCCGGTCGCCGGCTCGACTGGGCCCCCGGCCAGTTCCTCAAGAGCCGCGAGGGCCTGCTGGTGTGCGCCGCGCACGGCGCGAGTTTCCAGCTGGGCGATGGCGTCTGTGTCGCCGGCCCGTGCCGCGGAGAGGCGTTGCGCCCGGTGCCGGTCAACGTGCGCGATGGCGCGGTGTGGCTGGCAGCCGCGACGTAGCGGGGCTGCGGACTCCAGGTCCAAGGGCAATCCGGGTTTCAGAACAGGTCGACCCAGAACATCAGGTTGACCATGCCCACGGCGACCACCGTGTAGATCAATGACAGCGGACCGCCGATGCGCCACAGCTCCCGGCCCGAGTAGCCCGCGGGTCCGCTGATCATCGAGATCACCGGGTTGGAGGCGGTCATGAAGTTGTTGGAGGCCGACAGCGCGACGATCAGTGCGAACGCGGTGGGGTCGCCACCGGCGGCCAGCGCCAGGTTGACGGCCAACGGGACCATCACGATGGTCGCGCCGACGTGGCTGATGACCAGCGAGAACAGCGTCGTCAGCAGGCCGAGCGCGACCTCCAGCAGCCAGATCGGCGTGCCCTCGGGCAGTTGCTCGATGCTGTGGCCGGCCACCCACGCGGCCGCGCCGGAGGAGTCCATCGCCCAGCCCAGCGGGATCAGGCAGGCCATCAGGAAGATGGTCTTCCAGTTGATGGCCGAGTACGCCTCGTCGATATGGATCACGCCGGCCACCAGCATGCCGGCCACGCCCGTCATCAGGGCGATGGAGACCGGCAGCCGGGATGACAGCGCCAGCAGCATGGCCACGGCGAAGATGCCCAGCGCGATCTTGAGCTTGTGCGGGCGCTGCTCGCCCTTGGGGTAGTCGGTGACGACGACCACGTTCTTGCCCGCGGCGGCACGCGCGAGATCGGTCCAGATGCTGTGCAGGACCAGCATGTCGCCCGAGCGCAGCGGCACGTCGCGCACGTTCTCGCGCATCACCGACTTGTCGCGGTTGATCGCCAGCAGGCTGACGCCCAGCTGCTTGCGCAACTCCAGCTCGCGCCCCGTCTTGCCGATGAAATTGGACGTGGGCGGGATCACCGCCTCGGAGATGCCGGCACGGCTGGGATTGAACAGGTCGCCGAAGTTGCGCAGCCGCGAGGTCATGCGCAGGAAGTGGTTCTGCGCGAAGTCGCCCACCTGCTGCTTGCCGCCCATCACGCCCAGCACGCTGCCGACCCAGATGCGCGTATCGGCCGGCGGTGCCAGGCGCGATTCGTTGTTGCTCTTGAGCGCCAGCAGCAGCGGCGCGCCATGCAGCGCCTCGGCCTCGCCCAGCGACATGCCCACCAGCGGGCTGTCGGCGGTGACGGTCAGCTCGTAGACATCGCCCTCGATGCCGTAGGCGTTGGCGAAGTAGCTCTGGGTGCGCGCGGGCGTGGCGCCCTTGCCGTCGTCGCGTTCGAGCTTCTTGCCGAAGAAGTGGAAGTAGGCCAAGGACGCACCCAGCAGCGCCAGGCCGATCGGCAGCGGCGCGAACATCGCCAGCGGCTCCAGCGTCGCCGCGCCCGAGGGCAGGTTGCTGTTGGCCGCCAGCAACAGGTCGTTGAGCAGGATCAGCGGCGAGTTGCCGACCATCGTCAGCCCGCCGCCCATGACGATCGCGGCGGCGATGGGCAGCAGCAGCCGCGGCAGCGACAGGCCCGTGCGCGAGGACAGCCGCGAGGCGACCGGCAGGTACAGCGCCATGACCGCCGGGTTCTGCATGAAGGAGGAGTTGAGGCCCGCGACCGCGCCCGTCAGCAGCATCAACCGCTGCTCGATGCCGTGCGCGCGCCGCAGCAGCCAGCCGGCCAGCCGGTTGAGCGCGCCGGTGCGGTCCAGGCCCGCGCCCAGGATCATCGTGGCGATGATGCTCATCACCGCGTTGGACGAGAAGCCGTTGAAGATTTCCTCCGGCGCGACCAGGCCCGACAGGCCCAGCAGCACCAGCACCACCAGCGCGACCACGTCGGCGCGGATGCGCTCGAACAGGAACATCACCATCGTGAAGCCGACCAGTCCGAGGACCAGCTTCATGTCGGTGGTGAGTGCGAGCGCGGTGTCCATCAGTGCGCCGGTGGCCGGGCGTGCGGCGCGGTGGCGGGGCCGGGAAGCGGAGCGACGTCAGCGGCACGCGTCGGATGGCACGGGGTCGACGGGCGGACGCCGGACGCGGGCATCGTGCGGATCGAAACGGCGTACCTGCTCCTCACCAGCTCCCGGCTCCCGGTCCCTAGACCCTGTCGTACAGCAGGTCCCACACGCCGTGGCCGAGCTTCTGGCCGCGGGTTTCGAAATGCGTCTGCGGGCGCCAGTCCGGTCGGGGCACCGCGCCGCGCGGCCCTGCGCGATTGGCGATGCCCGGCGTGGCATCCAGGACGTCCCACATGTGCCCGGCATACTCCTGCCAATCGGTCGCAAGGTGCAAGCGCCCGCCCGGCGCCAGCTTGCGCACCAGCAGCGCCGCGAACCCGGGCTGCACCAGCCGCCGCTTGTGGTGGCGCTTCTTGTGCCACGGGTCGGGGAAGTAGATGCGGATCTCGTCGAGGCTGCCGTCGGCGACCTCGTTCGTCACCACTTCGACGGCGTCGTGGTGGAACACCCGCACGTTGCGCGCGTCGTCCTCCGCCAGCGCATTGAGCAGCCGCCCGACCCCGGGTGCATGCACTTCGATCCCGATATGGTCGCGCGCGGCGTCGCGTGCAGCGGAATACCGCAGCGCCTCGCCATTGCCGAACCCGATCTCGACGATGCGCGGCGCGCTGCGCCCGAAGGCGGCATCGAAGTCACGCGGCGTGCCGGCGTAGTCGAGACCGAACCGGGGCCACTGCTCGTCCAACGCGCGCTGCTGCGCGGGCGTGAACCGCCCCTGCCGCAACACGAAGCTGCGCACCTGCCGGTGGCCTTCGGTGACGGTGAACGGCTTGGGCGGCACCTTGCCCGGGCTGGAGTGGTCGGTGGCGTCGTCGCTCATCGTGCAGCCCGGCCTGTCAGCCGATCAGCCCGTCGACCGGGCTGGACGCGCTCGCGTAGCGTTTGCGGGGGATGCGGCCGGCCTTGAACGCCGCGCGGCCGGCCTCGACCGCCAGCTTCATCGCATGCGCCATCAGCACCGGATCCTTCGCGCCGGCAATGGCGGTGTTCATCAGCACGCCGTCGCAGCCCAGTTCCATCGCGATGGCGGCATCGGACGCCGTGCCCACGCCGGCGTCGACGATGATCGGGACCTTGGCGTTCTCGACGATCTCCAGCAGGTTGTAGCGGTTCTGCACGCCCAGGCCCGAGCCAATCGGCGCGGCGAGCGGCATGACCGCCACGCAGCCGATCTCCTCGAGCCGCTTGGCCAGGATCGGATCGTCGGAGGTGTAGACCATGACGTCGAAGCCGTCCTTCACCAGCGTCTCGGCTGCGGCGAGGGTGGCGACGACGTCGGGGAACAGCGTCTTCTGGTCGCCGAGCACTTCGAGCTTGACCAGCGTGTGGCCGTCCAGCAGCTCGCGCGCCAGGCGGCAGGTGCGCACGGCGTCGTCGGCGGTGTAGCAGCCCGCGGTGTTGGGCAGGAGGGTGAAGCGGTCCGGTGGCAGCACGTCGAGCAGGTTCGGCTCGCCCGCGTTCTGGCCAATATTGGTGCGGCGGATGGCGACGGTGACGATCTCCGCGCCCGCGGCCTCGGTGGCGCGGCGGGTTTCGTCCAGGTCCTTGAACTTGCCGGTGCCGGTGAGCAGGCGCGAGGCGTAGCGCGTGCCTGCGATGACGAGGGGTTCGGGGGCGTGGGGCGTGGTCATCGCGCCATTATTGCATCGCACTACGACCCGTGGGTCGCGATGACCGCGCGTGTCGCGTGGGACCCCTCAGCCGCCGCCGAGCGCGTGCACGATTTCCACGCGGTCGCCATCGGCCAGGGCGTGTTCGCCATGGCGGCCGCGCGGCACGATCTCGCCGTTGACCTCGACGGCGACCCGGCGCTGGGCGAGGCCTTCGGTTTCAAGTAGAGCGGCGATGGTGCAGGCGGCCTCGAGAGCGCGGGCTTCGCCGTTGAGCGTGATGTCCATCCGCCCATTGTCGGAAAGAGCGTGCCGCAGTGCCACTCGCTGGTGCGATGACGCTGCGGCGAGCCGGCAAGGAACAGGGTGCTCGCGGCGGACGGCACTGCGGCCCGATGCGGCGGTGCGCCTTGTCCACGTGCGCCGGGCGTGGTTCGATGCGCGCCATCCGCCCGCGTACGTCCGGCGGACCGCACCCTCCCATCGCATACCGCAAGGACGATCCATGAACCGACCCGTTCGCACCGCGCTGGCCGCGGCCCTCGCGCTGGCTGCCGCACCGGCCTTCGCCCAGACGTATTCGCAGACCGTGTTCTTCGGCGACAGCCTGACCGATTCGGGCCACTTCCGGCCGGTCCTGGTGCAGGTCGCCGGTCCGCAGGCGGCCATCCTGGGCCGCTTCACCACCAACCCGGGCCTGGTGTGGTCGGAGCAGTTGGCCGATTTCTATGCCGCCGCGGCGGTGAGCGCCAACCAGGGCGGCAGCAACTACGCCGTCGGCGGCGCGCGCACCGGCACCGATACGGCTAGCCAGCTGGGTCCGGTGCCGTCGGTGCAGACGCAGGTCGCCAGCTACCTGGCCGCCACCGGGGGGCAGGCCGACGCCGACGCGCTGTATGCGGTGTGGGGCGGCGCCAATGACGTGTTCGCCGCCATCGATGCCGCAGGCGCGGGCGGCGACCCGGCCCCGGTGATCGGCCAAGCCGTGGCCGCCGAAATCGGCGCGATCGGCACCCTGCAGGCGGCCGGCGCGCGTTACGTGCTGGTGCCCACGGTGCCGGACATCGGCCTGACCCCGGGCTTCCGCGCGCAGGGCCCTGCGGCCCAGGCCGCTGGCACGCAGTTGTCGATGGCGTACAACGACGCGCTCTTCGCCGGGCTGGCGCAGGCCGGGTTGCGGGTGATCCCGCTGGACACCTTCAGCCTGTTCCAGGAAGTCGTCGCCGACCCGGCCGGGTTCGGTTTCACCAACATCACCGGCACCGCATGCCAGCCGCAGATCACCGCGCAGTCGCTGACGTGCAACCCGGGCACCTACGTCACGCCCACCGCGGCCGACGACTACGCGTTCGCGGACGCCGTCCACCCGACCGCCAACGCCCACACCATCATTGCCGACTACGCGGCGTCCGTCCTGGAAGGCCCGCGGCAGGTCGCGATGCTGCCGCACGCCCAGCAGCTGGCCGGCCGCACCCGCAGCGACCGCGTCGCGGCGCAGTGGCGCGGTGGCCCGGTGGGCGAGCCGGGCCTGCGCGCCTGGGCCGACCTGCGGGGCGACTACCAGAAGTTCGACGAGGGCACCGGCGCCATGGTCGACGGCGAGGGCGGTGGTGCCGGCCTGCTGGCCGGCCTGGGCTGGAGCAGTGGCAACGTTCACGTCGGCGGCTTCCTGGGGGCCGGTTCTCAGACGTTGAAGTGGGGCCAGGACCGGGGCGAGTTCTCCTTCGACGACACCACGCTGGGCGCCTACGCCGGCTGGCGCGGCGGCAACGGCTGGGTGGGCCTCCAGGCCAGCACCAGCCAGGGCGACTACGACACCGAGCGCCGCGTCCACCTCGGACCGGCCACGCGCGTGCACCGTGCCTCGGCCGACGGCGACAACCTGACGGTCGCGCTGGATGCCGGCTGGCGCTTCGACCACGGCATGCTCAGCCACGGCCCGGTGCTGTCGCTGGTGTCGCAGCGCATCGACATCGACGCGATGGCCGAGGACCAGGCGGACCTGTCGACCTCGCTGGCGTACCCGGAGCGCGAGATCGATTCGCTGGTCGGCAGTGTGGGCTGGCAGTTCTCCCTGCAGATGGGCGCGCATTTCTCGCCCTACGCACGCCTGACATGGGACCGCGAGTTCGAAGACCACGATGAAGAGGCGTTCGCGCAGCTCCAGTCGATGCCGGGCACCGCGCCGTACGCGGTGCCGGGGCTGGAACTGGACGAGGACTACGGCACGGTGATGCTGGGTGCGCGCACCACGGTGTTCGGGCTGGACGCCGATGCCGGCCTGAGCGGCTCGGTGGCGCGCAACGGCACCGACAGCGTCGGCGTGTTCCTCAACCTCGGGCGCGGCTTCTGACGCCGGTCGCCGGCCCGTGCCGGCGCGTTGCCAGTAGGGGCGCGCCGGCATAGACTTCCGGTCTCGCGGGTGTAGTTCAATGGTAGAACTTCAGCTTCCCAAGCTGATAGCGTGGGTTCGATTCCCATCACCCGCTCCAACTTGCACGGCGGCTCCGTCCTTCGGGACCGGGCCGCCGTTTTCGTTCGGCCTCCGCTCCGGTGCGCACATGGCGTCACCCGATCTCGATCCACGCACACAGGCCATCGCCGCATGACGCAGGGTGCACCCCCCGAACGGATCGTCCTGGGTTGGCGCGAATGGATTGCGCTGCCGGGCCTGGGCCTGCCGCGGGTCCGCGCAAAGGTCGACAGCGGTGCCCGCAGTTGCGCCCTGCACGTGGACGCGCATTGGCGCTTTACCGAAGGGGGCGCGCCGTGGGTCGGGTTCCGGGTGGCACCGGGTACCGGTGCGCCGATCGAATCGAGCGCGCCCGTGCTGGAAGAGCGCCAGGTGACCGACTCGGGCGGCCATCGCAGCCGCCGGGTGTTCCTGCGTACGACGATGCGCCTGGCAGGCATCGAGCGCGAGATCGACATCAACCTGTCGGACCGGCGCGGCATGCGCTTCCCCATGCTGCTGGGCCGCACCGCGATGGCCGGTGCGTTCACGGTGGACCCGTCACGCTCGTTCCTCCATGGTCGCCCATCCGGCGGCGCTGTTCCCTCTCTGAAGAAGCCCCGATGAAGCTCGCGATCCTGTCGCGCAATACCAAGCTCTACTCCACCCGCCGGCTGGTGGAGGCCGCGCGCGAGCGCCGCCACAGCGTGCGCGTGCTGGACCCGCTGCGCTGCTACATGCGCATCGACTCGGACGGTTTCGAGATGCACTACAAGGGCACCGAGATCGCGGGGTACCACGCCGTGATCCCACGCGTGGGGGCGTCGATCACCCGTTACGGGTCCGCCGTGCTGCGGCAGTTCGAACTGATGGGCACGTTCACGCCCAACCCGTCCGACGCGGTGCTGCGCGCGCGCGACAAGCTGCGCAGCCACCAGATGCTGGCGGCGCAGGGGATTGGCCTTCCGGCCACGGTGTTCGGGGACAACCCCGACGACACGGCCGACCTGCTCTCGATGCTCGGCCCGCCGCCGCACGTCATCAAGCTCAACGAAGGCACCCAGGGCGCCGGCGTCATGCTGACCGAGAAACTGTCGGCGTCGCGGGGCGTGATCGAGGCGCTGCGTGGCCTGTACGCGCAGTTCCTCGTCCAGGAGTTCGTTGCCGAGGCCAAGGGCGCGGATCTGCGGTGTTTCGTGGTGGGCGGCAAGGTGGTGGCGGCGATGAAGCGGCAGGCACCGAAGGGCGACTTCCGCTCCAACCTGCACCGCGGCGGACGCGCCAAGGGCGTCAAGGCGACCGCCGCCGAGCAGGACGTGGCGATCCGCGCCGCGCGCGTGCTGGGCCTGGGGGTGGCGGGCGTGGACCTGATCCGGTCGGCACGCGGGCCCCTGGTGCTGGAAGTGAATGCCTCGCCGGGTTTGGAAGGCATCGAGGACGCGACTGGCGTCGATGTGGCAGGGGAGATCGTCGACTACGTCGCCCTGCGCTACAAGCGCATTGCCGCCAAGCGGGCGGCGACTAAGGCCTGACGCGGCCATTCCGTGCTGTAACGGAATAAATGATTCCGGGTCAATGGTTTACGCGTGACCTCAGGCGCATAGCGCTTTCTTAACGCACCACTTAACGGCGGTTTAATCGCCCCCGGCGTAGCGTGGTCCGGACCGCAGCACTGCAGGGCTTGCCCGGGGTCTTCATGACCAGGGCGTCAGGGGTCCGGCAGTTTCGGTATCGGGGCAACACCCTTTTTGGCCCAGGCGCGCGGCCCGCGCCTGGGTTTTTTGTGGATGACGGTCGGCAGCCCGCGGTGCGGAGGTTGAAGGAGCCGCGGCCGCGGGCATGCCGCCGCCGGGACGCCCGGGCGATGAGCCTCTGGCAGAATCGCGGCGCCGGCCTGTCCGCACGCCACGTCGACCCGAACCTTGCCACGCTGCGGCGGTCGAATCCCCCACCCAGGAACCCCTCCATGCGCATCCTCGTCATCGAAGACAACCAGGACATCGCCGCCAACCTCGGGGATTTCCTCGAAGACCGCGGCCACACCGTCGATTTCGCGGCCGACGGCATCACCGGCCTGCACCTGGCGGTGGTCCATGACTTCGACGCGATCGTGCTCGATCTCAACCTGCCCGGGCTGGACGGCCTGGAGGTGTGCCGCAAGCTGCGCAACGAGGCCCGCAAGCAGACGCCGGTGCTGATGCTGACCGCGCGCGATTCGCTAGACAACAAGCTGGCGGGGTTCGACTCGGGCGCCGATGACTA
The DNA here is from genome assembly GCA_966210725.1 of uncultured Lysobacter sp. Lineage (GTDB taxonomy): Bacteria > Pseudomonadota > Gammaproteobacteria > Xanthomonadales > Xanthomonadaceae > Lysobacter_C. The sequence goes on from CBIHLN010000036.1 coordinate 15,096, forward strand.
TCTGATCAAACCGTTCGCGCTGCAGGAGGTGGAAGTCCGCCTCAATGCACTCTCGCGCCGCGGCAAGGGCGTGCAGACGCGCGTGCTCAACGCGGCCGACCTGGAGTACAACCTCGACACGCTGGAGGTGCGCCGGCAGGGCAAGCTGCTGCAGCTCAACCCGACGGCGCTGAAGATCCTGCAGGCGTTGATGGAGGCCAGCCCGGCCGTGGTCACGCGACAGGAGCTGGAGACGCGCGTGTGGGGCGAGGAGTTGCCCGATTCCGACAGCCTGCGCGTGCACATCCACGGGTTGCGTGCGGTGGTCGACAAGCCCTTCGAGACCCCGCTGATCCAGACGCGCCACGGCATCGGGTACCGCATTGCCGAAATCGAAAATGCCGGGAGCTGAAAGCGCGCCTGGCGTGCCGATGCGACGCCGACCCCGCTACCGGCGGCAGCTGCGCAGCCGCATCATCCTGGCGTTCGTGCTGCTGGGCTTCGGCCTGACGGCGCTGTTCGCGTTCGCCACCAACTGGACCCGCAACCGGGTCGAGACGCAGTTGGTCGAGGACGTGATGAACGAGAATATCGACGAGTACGCGCGGCAGTACTACTCGGCCCCGGACCGCAACCCGGAAATCCAGGTGCAGCAGATGTACGCGCGGCACGTGCGGCGCGAACGCTTCGAGGAACTCCGGCTCGATGAGCCGGACTGGTACGAACTGCCCGACGGCATCCACAACATCAGTGGCACCGACGAGAACGGCGACACGTTCGCCTACAAGCTGGCGGTGCGGAAGACGCCGGACGAGTGGTTCTTCCTCGCGTACGACATGACGCAGGCCCGGCGCGGCGAGGAGCAGTTCAACCGCGCGATCTTCAGCTCGGTGGTCGTGTTCACTCTGTTGTCGCTGCTGGTGGGCTGGTGGGCCGCCTCGCGCGTGATGAGCCCGGTGTCGGAACTGGCACGGCGGCTCAAGCTGTCGGGCCGCAGCGCGCAACCTGAGGCGCTGGCCGCGCATTTCCCGGACGACGAGGTGGGCCAGCTGGCCGAGGCGCTGGACGACTATGCCGGGCGCTTGACGGACGTCGTCCAGCGGGACCGCGAGTTCAATGCCGATGTGAGCCACGAGCTGCGCACACCGCTGGCGGTGATCAAGGGGGCGGTCGAACTGCTGTTGTCGCGTCCCGACGTGGACGACAAGACCCGCAACCGGTTGCTGCGCATCCAGCGTGCCGAGCAGCAGTGCACCGACCTCATCAGCGCACTGCTGCTGCTGTCGCGGAACGAGCGCGGGCACGGTGCCACCGACGTGGGCAAGGTGGCCGAACAGCTCCTGGATGCGCACCGGGCACAGATCGTCGGCAAGACACTGGAGCTGCGTATCGAGGGTGCGCGCGGCCTGGTTGTGGACGCACCGGAAGCGGCGGTGGCCGTGGCGCTGGGCAATCTGATCGGCAACGCGGTGAAGTACACCAAGTCCGGCGCGGTGATCGTGCGCCTGCATCCGGACGCGGTGGAAGTGGTCGACTCCGGCCCCGGCCTCAGCGCCGAGGACGCGGCCAAGCTCTTCGAGCGCGGATACCGGGGCACCCATGCCGGCCACTCGCAGGGCGGCGGCATCGGGCTGTCGATCGTCCGTCGGCTGTGCGATCTCTATGGCTGGAACGTGCGCGTGGCGCCCGGCGACGTGCAGGGCGTGGTCGCCACGCTGACTTTCTCCGCGACCGACGGCACACCGTAGGCCGTGCGCTCGCGTGGGCGCCGGATACAGGGCGCCCTATCCCGAAGCGGCAGACGGAGGGGCGAGACTGCCCGGTCGCGCCCTGGAAAGCAGGCGGCTGCGGTGGTGCATCGCACCGCAAGCGCACCCGCGCCGGTCCGTCTCTCAGGCGTCCAGCGGCTCCAGCCAGCCGCGTGTGTCCGGCGTCGTGCCGTCAAACAGTCCGAAGAACAGGTCCTGGATACGACGCGTGACCGGGCCGGGCTTGCCCGCACCGACGGGGCGGCCGTCCACCGAACGGATCGGCGTGATTTCGGCGGCCGTTCCACACATGAACAGCTCGTCGCACAGGTACAGATATTCGCGCGGCAGGTCGCGCTCGACCACGTCGATGCCCGCGTCGCGGGCCAGGTGGATGATCGAATTGCGGGTGATGCCGTTCAACAGCGCCGCGCTGACCGGGGTGGTATGCAGGGCGCCGCCGATCACCAGGAACAGGTTCTCGCCCGCGCCCTCGCTCAGCAGCCCGGTGGAGGCCAGGGCGATGCCTTCGCCGAAGCCCAGGCGGCGCGCTTCGCGGGCCACCAGCTGCCCCGACAGGTAATTGCCGCCGGCCTTGGCGCCTGCCGGGATGGTGTTGGGTGCGAAGCGCTGCCAGCTCGACACGCAGGCATCGATGCCGTCATCCAGCACGCCCTCGCCCAGGTACGGGCCCATGTGCCACGCCGCAACCGCCATGTCCGTCGGGGTATCCGCCGACAGGCCGAACCCGCCCAGGCCCCGGAATGCCACGGGGCGCAGATAGGCCTGCGACAGGCCGTTGCGCGCGACCACTTCGCGGCACGCGGCGTTGATCTCCTCCAGCGAGTACGGCATGTGCATCTCGTAGATGCGCGCCGATGCCAACAGTCGGCGGTTGTGGTCGGTCAGCCGGAAGATCGCCGGGCCCGACGGGGTCTGGTAACAGCGGATGCCCTCGAACACGGACGAGCCGTAGTGCAGCGCATGCGACATGACATGCGTGGTGGCGTCGGCCCAGGGCTTGATCGCACCGTTGTGCCAGATCCATTCGGGGTAGTGCATGCGGGCGGTTCCGAGGGGCGGGAGCCGCCTATTGTGCCTGTGCGGCCGGGCGGGTGGATGCGCCTGCTGCTGGCCCAAGGGTGTCGGGCGGCGGCTCAGCCTTTGAGCCACCAGCAGCCCAGGTGGCGGTGCAATCCGAAGGTTGTGCTCGACGGGGTGATGCCGTTGGCGAGGGTCTGCTCCACCCGCAGGCCGACCGGCCGCTGGCGCACGGCCGACTGCGGATAGTAGGCGCCGTCCAGACCCTCCGGCGTCAGCGGCAGTACCGGAATGATGTCCACCAGCGGCCGTTGGGTGATCGCATCCAGGCGGTCCAGGATCGAGTAACCGGTGCGGCCGGACATGCCCGCCCAGTGGTACACCGCCGCCAGACGGTTGGCGTCACGTCCGTCGATCGCGCTGGTCATCTCATAGACGAGGTCCTGCAGGTTGCGGGCACAGCCGCCCTGATGCAGACGGGCGACAGGGGGCGTGCCCGGCGGTGGCCGCTTCTGTTCAACCGCACCGATGTCCGCGCAGGCCCGGTCGGTGAATATGGACACGCCGTCCGCGCCGATGCACTCGCGCACCTGGGCCATCGCAGGCGGCCAGGCCAGGCTGGCGCACAAGCACCCTATCGCCATGACGAGCGTGCACGCGCGACTGATTGCGGATCGGCGTGCGGGCAGGGCGACAGGTGCGGGATGTACGGGCATCGATGCAGCGTACTGCCGTGAACGAGGCGGGAAAAGTGCATGCGGCACGCGCAGCGCTCAACCGTTTATGCGGTGGGACGTCGCGCATCGATCCGCGCCTTGATGACGCTTGAGCTGGACGTGAGCTGGACGCGCTTACTAGTTACCGGTCCCCTGCCGAGTGGGCGTGGCCGGAAAAAGGCGGCAGCGCTCTGCGGCGGATCGGATGAGATTGGAGCTTGCAAGCGGGTCTGATCAGAAGCGGACGAAGTAGCAGCCCTGGTGCCGGTGCACATCGAAATCCACGACCGTCCGGCTCGCGCCGTGGCCGAAGCTCAACTGCATGATGCCCGCGTCACTGCCGCTTGCCGGTGCGCTCGCGTCCGCGTACGTACCGAAGCCACCGCCGATGCTGGCGTTGAAGTACTGCGCATGCACAAGAGGCTGGCCGGTCAGGCGCCCCAGCCGTTCCATGACCGCCTGGCCCTGCGAATGGCTCATGCCCGCCCAGTGGTAGCTCTCGGCAACCCGGTTGACATCCGCCAACGCCAATGCCCCCTGCAGATCCATGGAGAGTTGCGTGGCCGATCGCGCACAACCACCGCTCGGCGAGCGTCGGCCCGGGGCGGCAAGCGTCGTCAAAGAGGGGTCGGCATGCACCGCATCACCGCTGTCGGCGCTGTCCTCCCGCGCGAGGCGCGTCAACAGCTCGCCGGACATCGGTGCGGCCTGGGCGCCGAACATTCCGCACGGCTTGTCCGTGTAGACCGTGGTGCCATCCTCAGCCTGGCACCGCTGGATGCCATTGGCCGAGGCGTTGACCGCCGGTGCCACGGGCAGCGCGGCGAGTGACAGGACGAGGGCGGAAGCGAGGACAGAGCGCGTGTTCATATCGGGATGCTGCGCGTTCGGGGGGTGTGCGCATGCTCCCGTCGGGCCCGTCAAAAGCTTGTGGGATAAGGCGTCCGTGACTGAACGTCACCGCAACTCAGCGCAAATGTTCGAGTACGTTTAAGGTCGGTTTGGCCAGATTGAGCGTGTAGAAGTGCAGGCCGGGGGCGCCGCCTTCGACCAGCCGCCGGCACAGCTGCGCCACGACCTCGGCACCGAAGGCGCGCACGCTCTGGACGTCGTCGGCATAGGCCAGCATGCGCTGGGCCACCCAGCGCGGAATCTCCGCACCGCACAGCTCGGAGAAACGGCGGATCTGGCTGAAGTTCGCGATCGGCATGATGCCCGGCACGATCGGGATGTCGATGCCCGCCCCGCGTACGTCGTCGACGAAGCGGAAGTAGGCATCGGCGTTGTAGAAGTACTGCGTGATCGCCCCGTTCGCACCGGCGTCGACCTTGCGTTTGAAGTTCGCGAGGTCCGCGTGCGCATCGCGTGCCTGGGGGTGCATCTCGGGGTAGGCCGCGACCTCGATGTGGAAGTGGTCGCCGGTCTCGCGGCGGATGAATTCCACCAGCTCGTTGGCATAGCGCAGGTCACCCGGGCTGACCATGCCCGAGGGCAGGTCGCCGCGCAGGGTGACGAGCCGCTTCGCGCCCAGGGCGCGATACAGCTTCAGCAGCCCACGGATTTCCTCGCGCGACCCGCCCATGCAGGTGATGTGCGGCGCGGCGGACAGGCCGTGCTCGCGCCCGAGGCGCTGGATGGTTTCGGGCGTGTGGCTGAGGGTCGAGCCGCCGGCGCCGAAGGTGACGCTGACGTACTCGGGCGACTCGCGCTTGAGCCGGGCCACGGTCCTGTCGAGCTGCGTGCGCTGCTCGTCGGTCTTGGGCGGGTAGAACTCGAAGCTGATCGGGGTCATGCGTCGCACGCAATGGATGGGCTGCGTGCAATGTATCGCTTCATCGGGATGAATGTAAGCGATCCGTCGTGCCACTCCCAACTTTCTGTAGGAGCGGCTTCAGCCGCGAATGGGTCTGGCAGGTCCACGCGGTAGGCCATCGCGGCTGAAGCCGCCCCTGCAAGGGCGCTCTAAGGCCTGCAAAGAGAAACGGGCGCCGAAGCGCCCGTTTCCTAGCAACCGTGTCCGCCATCGATCAGTAGCGGTAGTGCTCCGGCTTGTACGGCCCCTCGACCGGCACGCCGAGGTAGTCGGCCTGGTCCTTGGTGAGCGTGGTCAGCTTCACGCCGATCTTCTCCAGGTGCAGGCGCGCGACCTCTTCGTCCAGCTTCTTGGGCAGCAGGTAGACCTGGTTGCCGTAGTCGTCCTTGTTGGCCCACAGGTCGATCTGCGCCAGCGTCTGGTTGGCGAAGGAGTTGGACATCACGAAGCTGGGGTGGCCGGTGGCGCAGCCCAGGTTTACCAGGCGGCCCTCGGCCAGCAGGAAGATGCTGTTGCCCGGCTTTCCATCAGTACCGGCGAAGGTGAACTTGTCCACCTGCGGCTTGATGTTGGTCTTTTGCACGCCCTTGAGCGCGTACAGCGCATCGACCTGGATCTCGTTGTCGAAGTGGCCGATGTTGCAGACGATCGCCTGGTCCTTCATCGCCTGCATGTGCTCGACGGTGATGATGTCCTTGTTGCCGGTGGTGGTGACGTAGATGTCGCCGCGGCCCAGGGTCGACTCGATCGTGTTGACCTCGAAGCCCTCCATCGACGCCTGCAGGGCGCAGATCGGGTCGATCTCGGTCACCACCACGCGCGCGCCGTAGGCCCGCAGCGAGTGTGCCGAGCCCTTGCCGACGTCGCCGTAGCCGCAGACCACGGCCACCTTGCCGGCCAGCATCACGTCCATCGCGCGCTTGAGCCCGTCCGCCAGCGACTCGCGGCAGCCGTAGAGGTTGTCGAACTTGGACTTGGTGACCGAGTCGTTGACGTTGATCGCCGGCACCAGCAGCTTGCCGGCCTCGGCCAGCTGGTAGAGGCGGTGCACGCCGGTGGTGGTTTCCTCGGACACGCCCTTCCAGTCGCGCACGACGGTGGTCCAGAAACCCGGGCGCTCGGCATGCACGCGCTTGAGCAGGTTCTTGATGACCTGCTCCTCGTGGCTCGACGCCTTGCCGTCGACCCAGCGGCTGTCGCCCTGCTCGAGCTCGTACCCCTTGTGGATCAGCAGCGTGACGTCACCACCGTCGTCCACCACCAGCTGCGGGCCCAGGAAGCCGCCCTTGCCGTCGGGGAAGCTCAGCGCCTCCAGGGTGCAGTCCCAGTACTCCTCCAGCGTCTCGCCCTTCCAGGCGAACACCGGGGTGCCGGTGGCAGCGATCGCCGCGGCGGCATGGTCCTGCGTGGAGAAGATGTTGCACGACGCCCAGCGCACGTCGCCGCCGATGTCCTTCAGCGTTTCGATCAGCACCGCCGTCTGGATGGTCATGTGCAGCGAGCCGGTCACGCGCACGCCCTTGAGCGGCGCCTCGGACGCGTACTTGCGGCGGATGGACATCAGGCCGGGCATTTCGTGCTCGGCGATGTCGATTTCCTTGCGGCCCCAGTCGGCCAGCGAGATGTCGGCGATCTTGTAGTCGCCGTCCTGGGAAAACGTCTTGGGTACTGCGTTCATGCGAAAGCTCCGGTCATGGGCCGGCCCGCGTGGGGCAGGCGGTGGAAGCAACCGGGCGCCGTTGGTGCGTGGAACCTCGCCGAGCCTGGCCGTCGCCTGACGGTCGCAGCGCCCCTCGGCGGGGCAGGGTGGTGATTTTACGTCCGCTGGTCGCGCCGTGGCGGGCCGGAAACGTGAACGGGCCGTTCTGGACGGCCCGTTGGTGTCGCCCCCCGCCTCGCAGATGAAGCGAGGCGGTCGGCGGTCTTACAGCTTGGCCGCCTTGCGCAGCTCGTCGGCGCGGTCGGTCTTCTCCCAGGAGAAGGCCGTGGCCTTCTGGGTCACGCCGGCACCGTCGATGTAGCTGACCTCCTGCGGCTTGCGGCCGAAGTGGCCGTAGGCCGCGGTCGGGCGGTAGATCGGGTGGATCAGGTCGAGCATCTTGACGATGCCGTACGGGCGCAGGTCGAAGTGCTTGCGGATCAGCTTCTCGATCTTGTCGTCGCTGATCTTGCCGGTGCCGAACGTGGTGACCGAGATCGAAGTCGGCTCGGCCACGCCGATCGCGTAGCTCAGCTGCACTTCGCACTTGTCGGCCAGACCGGCGGCCACGACGTTCTTGGCGACGTAACGCGCGGCGTAGGCGGCCGAACGGTCAACCTTGGACGGGTCCTTGCCGGAGAACGCGCCGCCACCGTGGCGCGCCATGCCGCCGTAGGTGTCGACGATGATCTTGCGGCCGGTCAGGCCGCAATCGCCCACCGGTCCGCCGATCACGAAGATGCCGGTCGGGTTGATGTGGATCTTGTTCTTGGGCAGCGACTCCATCCACTTCTTCGGCAGCACCGGCTTGAGGATGTGCTCGCGCACCGCCTCGACCAGGTCCTTCTGCTTGATGCCCGGGTCGTGCTGGGTCGAGAGCACGACGGCGTCGAGGCCGACGATCTGGTTGGCGTTGTCGTAGCGCAGGGTGACCTGGCTCTTGGCGTCCGGGCGCAGCCACGGCAGCGGCGAATTCTTCTTCTTGCGGATCTTGGCCTGCTGCTCGACCAGCCGGTGGCTGTAATAGATCGGTGCGGGCATGAACTCCGGCGCCTCGTTGCAGGCGTAGCCGAACATCAGGCCCTGGTCGCCCGCGCCCTGCTCCTCGGGCTTCTTCTGCTTCTTCTGGCTGCCGTCCACGCCGGCGGCGATGTCGGGCGACTGCTTGCCCAGCATGTTGATGATGGCGCAGGTGTGGCCGTCGAAGCCGACGTCGGAGTTGTCGTAGCCGATCTCGTTGATCACGCCACGCGCCAGCGACTCGATGTCGACCCATGCCGAGGTGGTGACCTCGCCGGCGACGATCGCCGCGCCCGTCTTCACCAGCGTCTCGCAGGCCACGCGTGCGCGCTTGTCCTGGGTCAGGATCGCGTCGAGCACGGCGTCGGAGATCTGGTCGGCGATCTTGTCCGGGTGGCCTTCGGAAACGGATTCGGAGGTGAAGAGGTAGCTGGACATCGGCGTTTATATCCTTGCATCGGGATAAAAGGATGGGCGCGCATGATACAGGTTCGGCCCGCGGGTCGCATCG
>CBIHLN010000037.1:0-23229 GCA_966210725.1 uncultured Lysobacter sp.
TGGTAGCCGTTGGCCTTGGGGATGGCGATGAAGTCGCGGAAGCGCGCATCCAGCGGCTTGTAGGTGGCGTGCACCACACCGAGCGCGTGGTAACAGTCGGCCACCGACCGCACCACGATGCGGAAGCCGAACACGTCCATCACCTGGGTGAAGCTCTTGTGCTCGGCGCGCATCTTCGAATAGATGCTCCAGGGCGACTTCACCCGGCTGATCAGCCGGTGCGACAGCTTCTCCTTGGCCAGGCGCTGGGCGAGGTTGGCCTCGATCTGCACCAGCGACTCGCGCCGCACCACCGGCTGGGTGCGGATGCGTTTCTCGATCACCGCATGCCGCCACGGGTGCAGCGCGCGGAAGCCCAGGTCCTGAAGCTCGGCCTTGATGAGGTTCATGCCCAGCCGCTGGGCAATGGGCGCATGGATCTCCAGCGTTTCCAGCGCGATGCGCTCGCGGGCCTCGGCGCTTTGCGCGCCCAGCGTGCGCATGTTGTGCAGGCGGTCGGCCAGCTTGATCAGGATGACGCGCAGGTCGCGCGACATCGCCAGCAGCATCTTGCGGAAACTTTCGGCCGCGGCTTCCTGGCGGTCGCGGAAGTGCAGCTTGTCCAGCTTGGTGACGCCGTCCACCAGTTCGGCCACCGTTTCGCCGAACTCGCTGGCCAGGCAGTCGCGGGTGAGCGGCGTGTCTTCGATGGTGTCGTGAAGGATCGCCGCGATCAGCGTTTCGATGTCCAGCCCCTGATCGGCCAGCACCTTGGCCACCGCGATGGGGTGGGTGATGTAGGGCTCGCCGGACTTTCGGGTCTGCCCGGCGTGCGCCGCCGCGCCCACCGCCCACGCCCGCCGCAGCAGCGCGCGCTGGTCGGCTGGCAGGTAATGCGCGGCCTGCTCCAGCTCACGCACGTAGTCCGGCACCGACGGGTCATCGACGTCGCCCACGGCAGGCGGGCGAATGGCGGGTGCGGCAGGAGTCATGCGGGCAATCTACGCGCCTGCCGTCGGGCGGCGCAATGCATTGAGGAGGAAGGAAAAAACAGGACGGGGGACGGGGCCGGAAGCCCGGTCCCGCAAGCCGGGGCCGCCACGTCCACTGCGACACGCGCCGTTCGCGGATCAAGGCCCGTGCATGCGGCCCGGCAGCCCAACAAAAAGCCCCGCCGGAGCGGGGCTTTGCAGGCCGGGACGGCAACCGGACTCAGTCGTCGCCCTTGGCCAGGTCCTCGTCGGCGACCACTTCGGCGGCGGCCCACTCCAGCGCCTCGCGCTCCTTGCGCTCGCGCTCGGCCTTCTCGACGGCGTCGATGTAATCGGTGTCGATGCGGCGCGCGGCGATCTCGCGCAGCGCCAGCACGGTGGGCTTGTCGTTGGAGTCGTTGTCCATCTGCGACTCGACGCCGTTGGCCAGCTGGCGGGCGCGCTTGGCGGCCATCATGACGAGTTCGAAGCGGTTATCGACCACTTCCAGGCAGTCTTCTACGGTGATGCGGGCCATGGGGCTCCTGGCGGCCGGTCGGCCGTCGTGGGGTACACAAAGGGGACGGGAGTGTAGCGGGGCGCGCCGGCACAGGCAAGCCTGCGCTTTGGAATCAATCAGTTAGCCAAGGGTCAGCGCCACGACGGGGACCGGCACCGCCCGGGGCGCTCAGTCCGTCAACAGCGCCGTGATCAGCCGCCCGTGCCGCGCCACCTGCGCCTCGCGCCGCAGCCGGCTGGCGGTGAAGATCGCGCACATCTCGTCCACCGCCACCGCGAAGGTCTCGTTGACGATGACGTAGTCGAAGTCGCCGTAATGGCCCATCTCCTCACGGGCGGCCGCCAGGCGCTGGGCGATGACCTCCTCGCTGTCCTGTCCGCGGGCGCGCATGCGCTGCTCCAGCGCCTGCCGCGACGGCGGCAGGATGAACACGCTGACCGCGCCCGGCACCTTGGCCCGCACCTGGCGGGCGCCCTGCCAGTCGATCTCCAGCAGCACGTCCTTGCCGGCCGCCAGCTGCGGCTCCACCGACTGGCGCGCGGTGCCCTTCCAGTCGCCGTGCACGAGTGCGTGCTCGAAGAAGTCGCCCTCGGCCACCATCGCCTCGAACTCGTCCTTGCCGACGAAGTGGTAGTGCTCGGCATGGCGCTCGCCCGGGCGCGGCTGGCGCGACGTGAACGAGATCGACAGGCAGATGTTGGGATCGCGGGCCAGCACGGCGTTGACGATGCTGGACTTCCCGGCGCCCGACGGCGCCGCGACGATGAAGAGCGTGCCGCGCATGGTCATTCGATGTTCTGCACCTGTTCGCGGACCTGGTCGATCAGAACCTTGAGTTCAACGGCGGCCGACGAACTGCGCGCGTCCACCGACTTGCTGCCCAGCGTGTTGGCCTCGCGGTTGAACTCCTGCAGCAGGAAGTCCAGCCGGCGGCCGACCGCCTCGCGCAGCTTGAGCACGCGGCGGGCCTCGCCGACGTGCGCGTCGAGCCGGTCGAGCTCCTCGTCGACGTCGAGCTTCTGCAGCCACATGACCAGCTCCTGCTCCAACCGGCCCTGGTCGAGCGGCGCGCCCCCCGGGGTGGCCAGGTCGGACAGGCGCGTGGCGAGCTTCTGCCGCTGGCCGTCGCGGATCGCCGGCATCAGCGTGCGCACCTCGCGGGCGATGTGCTCGATGCCGTCGACCCGCTCGTTGATCGCGGCCGCCAGCTTGGCCCCCTCGCGCTCGCGCGCGGCGACGAACTCGTCGAGCACCTCGTCCAGCAGCGCCAGCGCCTCGGCCTGCAAGGCGGCCGGATCGGCGGCCGGCGCCTGCAGCACGCCGGGGAACTGCAGCAACTCGGTCAACTCGGTATGCAGCCCGGGGAAGCGCGCCGCCAGGTCGATCGCCAGGTCGCTCAGCTCACGCAGCCGGGTGGGATCGACCTGCAGCCCCGCGGCCCCTTCCGGCGCGCGCAGGCGGAACACCAGGTCCACCTTGCCGCGCGACAGGCGCGAGGCGACACGCTCGCGCAGCACCGGCTCCAGCGCCCGCAGGTCGTCGTGCAGGCGCACGCCGATCTCCAGGAAGCGGTGGTTCACCGAACGCACCTCGCACGACAGCGTGCCCCAGTCGGTGGCGCGCTCGCCGTTGGCGTAGGCGGTCATGGAACGGATGGGCATTGCAACTCCGGTGCGTGCGCCGTGGCGTCCGACGGCAGCGCCGCGGGCCGGGGGCCGAGGGGGCGAATGGTAAACTCGCGCGCCCCGTCAACGGTAATCCGCATGTCCGCAGCCTTTTCCCGACCCAGCGGCCGTGCCGCCGACCAGCTGCGTGACGTGCGCATCGAGCGCGGCTACACCGCACACGCGGAGGGCTCGGTGCTGGTGTGCTTCGGGCAGACGCGCGTGCTGTGCACCGCCAGCGTCGAGAACCGGGTACCGGGCTTCCTGCGCGGCAAGGGCGAAGGCTGGGTCACGGCCGAGTACGGGATGCTGCCGCGCGCCACCCACACCCGCAGCGACCGCGAGGCCAGCCGCGGCAAGCAGGGCGGCCGCACGCTGGAGATCCAGCGCCTGATCGGCCGCAGCCTGCGCGCCTGCGTGGACCGCAAGGCGCTGGGCGAGCGCACCATCACCCTGGACTGCGACGTCCTGCAGGCCGATGGCGGCACCCGCACCGCGGCCATTACCGGCGCGTACGTCGCGCTGGTCGATGCGGTGCAGTGGCTGCTCGACCGCGGCGAGATCAAGCCGCGCGCCGGACGTACGCCGGTCATCGGCGCGGTGGCGGCGGTGTCGGTCGGCATCTACAAGGGCGTTCCGGTGCTGGACCTGGACTACGCCGAAGACAGCGACTGCGACACCGACATGAACGTCGTCATGAACGACGGCGGCGGCTTCATCGAGCTGCAGGGCACGGCCGAGGGCCACGCGTTCCGTCGCGATGAGCTGGAGGCGTTGACGTCGCTGGCCGAGGCCGGCATCGCGCAACTGGTGGCCCACCAGCGCGCGGCGTTGGGGTTGCAGGCGTAAAGGGCGCCATGACCCGGATCGTCGTTGCCAGCGGCAACCCCGGAAAGCTCGCCGAGTTCAACCGCCTGCTGGCCGAGGCGGGGCTGGAGTTCGTGTCGCAGCGCGAACTCGGCGTCGAGGACATCGAAGAGACCGGCCTGACCTTCGTCGAGAACGCGCTGCTCAAGGCGCGCCATGCCGCCCGCGTCACGGGACTTGCGGCGCTGGCGGATGACTCGGGCCTGTGCGTGGACGCACTGGGTGGCGCACCGGGGCTGTACTCGGCGCGCTACGCCGGTACGCATGGCGACGCGGCCGCGAACATCGCCAAGCTCTTGCACGCGCTGGACGGCGTCGAGGATGCGCGCCGCGGCGCGTACTTCCATTGCACGCTGGCCCTGCTACGGCATCCGGACGATCCGCGCCCATTGATCGCTCAGGGCGAATGGCGTGGCCGGGTCCTGCATGCACCGCGTGGCGACGGCGGCTTCGGCTATGACCCGGTATTCCTGGACGCCGGCACCGGCCTGACCGCGGCCGAACTGGATCCGGCGACCAAGAACCGCATCAGCCATCGATCGATCGCGCTCACAAAGCTCGTCGCGTGCTTATCGCCACCCTACGACCCAAACGTAATGCGGCAGCCAATTTCTTGACTGCCGCATTCAAACTGGCCAAGCATGAGTTAGCGGTTAATCGTCTCTACACGCCCAAGGAGCCCAATTCCCGAAAAGCTCACACATCGGCGACTCACCCACACCTCTTTCACCGCCAGCCGTAGCGGCACTTGGGGCAATAAGAACCAGTGCCACAATACAAAGTGCGAATGTCTTCTTAAATCGCTTCATGTTCAATCTCCATATTGAATGACTACTTTGCTCTCTTGAGCGTCAGCAGGTTCACGAATCGCGACCCCGTTGTCAATTGCGCAAGAAGATGTCGACTGTGTGAACATACCGAGCAAATGTCCGCATCGGAATTAGCTCTCACGCTCGCGCAGCTGCGCAACTCAATAACGCGCTGTCGGCTTACCCGCCGTCGACCTGTCTTCGTCATGCGCGCTGCATGGCCCACTATGGGTTCCCTAGCGGCGTGGCGGAGCGCCTAGCTTCTCCTTGCCATTAGCGCCAACGATCCGCTGAGGATAGAGGCGACCGGCCATCGAGGCTACTCATGATTTCCAGGAGCGGCAAGCACGCCCTTGGCTCGCTCCCCGGACTTGTTGGCACAAAAGCAGCCGCGCCAGCTTTGGCTAACGCGGCGCTCCTTCCCTCACTTATCCATGCAAAGCTTCTTGCCGAGAATAATGACGCACCCATCTTGGATTTCGCCGCTGTAAGCAAAAGCAGGCGTTGCAAATCCGAGAACAACTGCAACCAGCACAAATCCCTTCTTCACCTTACTCATGAGTCCGTTTTCCTTGAGTTAGTTGTTGCTCTCGCGAGCGGGGAGAGGCTCGCCGATGCCAGATGACATGTCAATTAACCTCGCACCGCCCCCGCTGTCGCTCTACGTCCACCTGCCCTGGTGCGTGCGCAAGTGCCCGTACTGCGACTTCAACTCGCACGAGGGCCGCGGCGCGCTGCCGTTCGAGCCGTACGTGGACGCGTTGCTGGCCGACCTGGACTTCGATCTGCCGCTGGTCTGGGGCCGGCCGGTCCACAGCGTGTTCTTCGGCGGCGGCACGCCGAGCCTGTTCCCGGCGGCGGCGATCGATCGTTTCCTGCAGGGTGCGAGCAGCCGGCTGCGGTTCGCGCCGGGCTGCGAGATCACGCTGGAGACCAACCCGGGCACCGCCGAACACGGCCGCTTCGAGCATTACCGTGCCGCCGGGGTGAACCGGCTGAGCTTCGGCATCCAGAGCTTTGACGACGGCTGCCTGCAGCGCCTGGGGCGCATCCACGACAGCGCCGAGGCCGACGCCGCGGTGAAGCTGGCGCAGGACGCGGGCTTCGACAACATCAACCTCGACCTGATGTACGCGCTGCCGGGGCAGGACCTGGCGATGGCCGAGCACGACCTTGCACGCGCGTTCGCGCTGCAGCCGGCGCATGTCTCGCACTACCAGCTGACCCTGGAGCCCAACACCGTGTTCGCCGCCCGCCCGCCGCAGGGGCTGCCCGACGAGGACGCCGGCTGGGACATGCAGGAGCGCTGCCAGGCGCTGCTGCGCGAGGCCGGCTACGCGCAGTACGAGGTCAGCGCCTACGCCCGCCCGGGCCGGCAGTGCGCGCACAACCTCAACTACTGGCGCTACGGCGACTACCTGGGCATCGGCGCGGGCGCGCACGGCAAGCTGACGCTGGGGCACGAGCAGAGCATCCTGCGCCGCTGGAAGCACAAGCACCCGACGCGCTACCTCGCCGCGGCCGGTGGCGTCGAGGCGATCGGCGGGGACGACCGGATCGAGCCGGCGCGCCGGCCGTTCGAGTACATGCTCAATGTCCTGCGGCTGGTCGAGGGCTTTGCGCTGACCGACTTCGAGGCCCGCACCGGGTTGCCTCGCAGCGCCATCGAGGGGGCGCTGCGGCAGGCCTACGCGCGCGGCTGGCTGGAGCGCGAGGGCGAGCGCATCCGCCCCACCGAGCTGGGCCGGCGTTTCACCAACGACGTGATGACGCTGTTCCTGGACACCGCCGAAGCGCCGTCGCCGGGCACCGCGCGGGCCGTCTGAACGCCGCCTCTGGCCGCATATGGCGTGGCCCTGCGTTTGTTTCGTTGGCCGCGCCTTTCCGGCCGTCCGCCGCGGTCGGGGCTGGCGGGCGGGCAAGTGGCGTGTTTATATCGACCGCTCCCGGTGATCAGGCATGTCCGCCAAGCTGGACTTTCTCGGCACTGCATCCATGCGATCCACGCTCGAATCGGCCGCCCTGCCCCGCCGCGTCCATGGCGCGCTTGAACACCTGTATGCGCTGCTCTCCGACGAGCTCGAGCGCCAGCTCGAACGCATGCTGTCCGACTTCGAACAGCAGCTGTTCCGGCTGGCCGAGCAGGCGCGCAACGCCGGGGAGCAGAGCCGGCACTTCGAGACGCTGCGCCGCATCCGCCAGAACCGGGCCGACCTGGTGCCGCGCTACCTGGCCGCGCTGGAGCACGAGCTGACCCGCATCCGCGAACCGGCCGCGCCCGCCACCGAACCGCACGAGTTCACCCCCAATTTCGACACCCTGCGCCTGGTCGACGATTCCGAGATCAGCCAGGAGGCGATGATCCGCACGGTCGCCGCCCGCCACGAGGCGCGTGCCGGCCTGCCGCTGATGCTTCTGGGGCAGCGTTTCGGCGTGCTGGCGGGTGCGCCGGCCTTCGATGCCGAGCAGTTGCCGGTGGGCCCGCATGCACTGGGCCGGCTGCTGGCCGAGGCCGCGCAGGCGCTCAACATCGACCAGGACGCGCGGCAGCTGCTGTTCAAGAGCTTCGACGCCCAGGTGATGGCGGGCTACGCCCAGCTGGTCGAAACGATGAACGCACTGCTGGCGCGCGACAACATCCTGCCCAGCCTGTCGTACGTGCCGCTGCGCGTGCGCCCCAGCCCGCAGGCCGCCGCGCGCGACGAGCGCGGCCGCAAGCCGACCCCGCCCGAGGAAACCGGCGAGGCCAAGGAGGAGGGCCAGGCGCGCGCGGCGCGCGGCGAGGCGCGCCCCCACACGGCCTGGTTCGGCGAGGCCGATGCCAGCAAGGGCAGTGACGACGAGAACATCGCGTTCTCGCTGCTGCAGGACCTGCTGGGCAGCCGCCGCGACCTGCTGGGCAAGCTGCGCGCGGAGCCGCAGGGCGAGGTCCGCGCGGCGCTCCCGACCGCCGATGTGGTCGCCGCGCTGGAGTCGCAGCAGATCGCCGCGCCAGCGCGCAAGCCGGGCGGCCAGCGCACCACCCTGAGCGACATCAAGCAGACCCTGCTCGCGCAGAGCCGCCAGCAGCATGGGCACGCCACCACGCTGTCGCGCGAGGACAACGACACCTTCGAACTGCTGGGCATGCTGTACGCCGAGATCGGGCGTGAGTTGCGCTCGGGCGCCGCCAGCAACGAGATGCTGGAGCGGCTGCAGGTGCCGCTGGTGCGGGTGGCCCTGCAGGACCGCGCATTCTTCGTGCGCAGCCAGCATCCGGCGCGCCAGCTGCTCAACTCGGTGGCCGAGGCCGGGGCCACGTGGCTGGCCGAGGACGAGGCCGACCCGCAGCTGGAGGCCCACCTGGGCCTGGCGGTGGACCACGTGGTGGAGAACTACCACGGCGACCCGACTGTGTTCCAGGCCGCCAACGAGACGCTGCAGGGGCACCTGCAGACGATGGCGCGCAAGGCCGAGGTCACCGAGCGCCGGCACGTGGAAGCCGCGCGCGGCAAGGAGAAGCTGGCGGTCGCCAAGCGCCGCGCCACCGAGGTCATCGAAGCGGCGATGCGGGAACAGCGCCTGCCGCGCTTCGTCCGCACGCTGCTGGCCCAGGCCTGGAGCGACGTGCTGACCCTCACCCTGCTGCGCCACGGCGAAGAGTCCGAGGAGTGGCGCAGCCACCAGGACGCCACCGCGCAGATCGTGGCGGCCAGCGCCGGGACCGCATCGGCGCCGGCCGGCCTGGACCAGCGCATCGAGCACGCGCTCGCGCTGGTGGGCTACCACGGCGACGAGGCCAACGCGATCGCACGCCGGCTGACGGTCGGCCGCGACGACCAGGAAGACGATCCCGCCTCGCGCACCGAGCTGGCGATGAAGCTCAAGGCGCGCACGCGGCTGGGCGAAGACGCCGACGTCGGCAAGTCCAAGGTGCCGCCGCGCACCAAGGACGAGCAGGCGCGCTACGAGTACCTGCGCACCCTGCCGTTCGGCACGTGGCTGGAGATCGTCAAGAACCAGCAGGGCGACGTGGTGCGCCGGCGGCTGGCCTGGTTCAGCCCGATCACCGGCCATGCCCTGCTGGTCAACCAGCGCGGCCAGCGGGTCGGCGAGGAGTCGCTGGACCATCTGGCGCGGCTCATGACCAAGCAGCAGGTCCGCGTGGTCACCGCCGAACGCGGCCGGCTGGTGGACCGTGCCTGGCAGGCCGCCCTCAGCGCGCTGCGCAGCTTCGCCGGCATCGGCGGTGAGCGCGCACCCAGGGAAGCGACGCCATGAACGACGAATTCCGCCGCGTCCGCCGCCGCAAGGTGCCCGACACCGTGCAGGTGGTCGACACCATGACCGAGCGCGTGGTCGGCCGCCTCAGCAACCTGTCCGAGAGCGGGATGCTGCTGATGGCCAGCGTGCCGCTGGTGGACGATGCGCTCTACCAGTTCCGCTTCAACCTGAGCCGCGGCAACGAGCCGGGCGCAACCATCGAGGTCGGCGCCCACCTGCTGTGGCAGGACGCGGCCAGCGCCCCCGGCCAGACGTGGAGCGGTTTCCGTTTCATCACGCTGCTGGAAAGCCAGATGCAGCACCTGCGCGACTGGCTGGACATGCCCGGCGGCAGCTACGAGTAGCCGCGCCTCCGGCGCGCCGTCGTCCTGCCCGGACGCCGCGCCCGCCGTCAGTCCCCGACCAGCCCGCGGTGGAACACCACCGGTTCGGGCTTGTGCAGCACATACCCCTGCGCGTAGTCCACACCTAGGTCGTACAGCGCCTGGGCGATGTCCTCGCTGGAGACCCACTCGGCGATCACCTTCAGCCCACGGCGGTGGCCGATGTCGGTGACCGCGCCGACGATGGCGTGGCTCATCGGGTCCACCAGCAGGTCGCGGATGAAGCTGCCGTCGATCTTGATGATGTCGACCGGCAGGTTCTTGAGGTAGCCGAACGACGACATGCCCGCGCCGAAGTCGTCCAGCGCGATCAGGCAACCCACGCCCCGCAGGCGCTCGATGAACCGGGTGACCTGCGACAGGTTGCGCACGGCCACCGTTTCGGTGACCTCGAAGCACACCCGGCTCGGGTCGATGCGGTAACGCTCCAGCAGGTCCAGCACCAGCGTGGCCAGGCCGTCATCCTCGATGCTGGCGCCGGACAGGTTGATCGTCGCCAGTTGCAGGTCCGGGCCGCTGGGGTGCAGGCGGTCGAAGTTGGCCAGCGCCGTTTCCACCACCCAGCGGTCGATCATCGGCATCAGGCCGTAGCGCTCGGCCGCGGGAATGAAGGCCCCGGGCGGCACCATCCGCCCCTGCTCGTCCCGGAAACGCAGCAGCAGCTCGATGTGCGGCTTGCCATCGGACTTGGCCGCCAGCGGCCAGACCTCCTGGTACTTGAGCAGCAACCGCCCCTCGTCCACGGCCCAGCGCAGCCGGTTGGCCCACTCCATCTCGGTCTGGCGACGCGTGGTGTCGTCGTCCTGGGCCGAGTAGAAGTGCACGCGGTTGCGGCCGCCCTCCTTGGCCATGTAGCAGGCCGTGTCGGCCTGCGCCAGGAGGTCCTTCAGGTTGGCGTTGGGGTGGTCGATCATCACCGCGCCGATGCTCGCGCTGATGGTGTAGGTGCGCTGCTCCCAGACGAACACGTAGCCGTCGATGCGCTCGCGCAGGCGCTCGGCGACGTGGCGCGCGCCGGCCTGGTCGTGCACGTTGGTGGCGAGCACGCCGAACTCGTCCCCCCCGAGCCGTGCCAGCACGTCGCCGCCGCGCAGCTGCTCGCGCATGGTGATGGCCAGCTGGATCAGCAACTGGTCGCCGGCGATGTGGCCGGACGTGTCGTTGATCAGCTTGAACTGGTCCAGGTCGATGTAGAGCAGCGCGGCGGGCGCGCCGCCCGCCGCGGCGGCGGCCAGGGCGCGCTCGACCCGGCGCTCGAACTCGCGCCGGTTGAACAGCTCGGTCAGCGCGTCGTGCGTGGCCTGGTAGCTGAGCAGTTCGGTCAGCTGGCGCTGCTCGGAAATGTCGCTGGCCACCATCAGCAGCTTGGACTCGCCGCCCACGTCCACGCGGGCGATCGACAGCGACGCCCAGAAGCGGTCGCCGTTGGCGCTGCGCAGCACCGCTTCCAGGTTGGAGCAGTTCAACTGGTCGCAGTCCAGGATCCGGGCCTGCAGCTCGGTGGCCTCGAAAAGGGAGGGCAGATCGAGCTCCGTGACGTCCTCGCCCAGGCGCGTGCGCGAGGCCTGGTTCGCATAGGTGATGCGTCCGGTGTCCTGCCTCGCCAGCAGCACCAGCGCCGGCAACAGCTCGTTGAGCGCGCGGAAGCGCTCCTCGCTTTCGCGGAAGCGTCGACTCATGCGGTTGCCCAGCTCCACCGCGCGGCGCCGCGTGTTGACCACCGACCACACCAGCAGTGCCAGCAGCCCACTGGCCAGCAGCCCCGGCAGCAGGGTGGACCGCTGCCATGCGGATGCCGGGATGGCGTGGTCCAGCGGGTGCATCGAGAGGCGCCAGATGCGCCCGCCGTAGTGCAGTTCTTTCTCGTGCCGTTGTGCTTCAGGCACGTGCGCGTGGACGTCGGGGCGCGAGTCGAACAGGGGGCGCGGCGTGCCGTCGGTGACGTCCTCGATGCGGACGTGCAGTTGGGACGCCGCGTCCTCGGGCAGCGCCGTTTCGATCAGCCGCTGGGCCTGGAAGGAAATCGCCAGCGATCCGCGCATGCGTTCGCGGCGTTCGTCCACGGTGGCGGGCGGCTGGCCCGCTGAGTAGATCGGCAGCCGGAGCGTGACGCCATCGACCGGCGCGTCGGAGCCCACCACCTGCGCCAGCCGGAACGGTGCCGACAGCGCGGGCTCGTCGGTGTCGCGCGACACGAGCACGGCAGCCAGATTGACCGGCTGGGTGTTCACGTCCAACCCGAACAGTGCCTCGTTGCCCTCACGCGGCAGCACGAAGGGCGCGTCGTAGACGAAATGGTCGCCATCGGCGCGGGGCACGCGGCGTGCCACCACCAGGGCCTGCATGCCGGGCACCAGTTCGCGGGGTTGCAGGTTGGCGTACAGCGCCCCGAATTCGTCGGGGCTCACCCGGCTGGAGGTGAGGAACACGGTCTGTACCGAACGCGCCAGCATCTCGGCGGCCTGCAACCGGTCCCGTACGGCGGCGTGGGTCCGGTCGGCCTGGTGGGCAAAAGCCAGTCGCTGCTCGACGGCCTCCTGCCCGCGCTGCACCGACACGGCCCACAGTGTGAGCGCCACGCCCAGCGCCAGCGCCAGCAGGCTCCAGACCCACGCGGGCACGCCCAGCGGGGCGATCCGTACGGCGTCCGCTTCCTGCGGCGCGGATGGGAATCCGTCAGAATCCTTCGACGTATTCAAGAACAGGCGCCCCCATGACCGCCCAGGATTTACCGATGTTATACCGGCAACACCTGCAGGAGACTCAACGGCGCGCGACCGCCGCACTTGAGCGCGGCGGCTTCGACCACCTCGTGGTTCCGGCCGGCACCGCCCACTACCAGCTGTTCGACGACCGCGACTACCCCTACGCGGTCAACCCCCAGTTCAAGGCCTGGCTGCCGCTGACCCGCACCCCGGGCAGCTGGATCGTCCACACCCCGGGCGAACGGCCCCGTCTGATCTACCTGCAGCCCTTCGACTACTGGCACGCCGTACCCGAGGCCCCGCGCGGCTACTGGGTCGACGAGTTCGACATCACCATCATCCGCACGCCCGACGAGGCGCTGCAGCACCTGCCGGACCCTGCGGCGCGTTGCGCGATCCTGGGCGAGCCCCAGTCGACCCTGGGCGACTACGTGCCCAACAACCCGGTGCCCGTCCTGGCATACCTGGACTACCACCGCGCGCGCAAGACGCCCTACGAGATCGAGATGATGCGGCTGGCGTCGGCCCACGGCGTGCGTGCGCACCGCGCCGCCGAACGCGCCTTCCGCGCCGGGGCCAGCGAATTCGGCATCCACCTGGCCTACTGCCAGGCCGCCCGGCAGGATGCCAACGACCTGCCCTACGGCAACATCGTCGGCCTCAACGAGCACGGCGCGGTGCTGCACTACACCGAGCGCGACCGGCTGCCGCCGCGCGAGTCGCGCAGCTTCCTGATCGACGCCGGCGCCAGCCACGCCGGGTATGCCTGCGACATCACCCGCAGCTACGCGGCCGACACCTCCGGCGCGTTCCAGCCACTGATCGACGCGGTGGACGCGGCCGAGCAGCGCCTGTGCGACCAGGTTCGGCCGGGCGTGGACTACCGGCAGATCCACCTGGACGCGCACCTGGAGATCGCCCGCATCCTGCGCGAGACGGGCATCGTCGACATGGCACCGGAGTCGATGGTGGAAACCGGCGTCAGCGCAAAGTTCTTCCCGCACGGCATCGGCCACTACATCGGCCTGCAGGTGCACGACGTCGGTGGGTTCGCGCAGTCCGACAGCGGCGGCACGATTGACAGGCCCGACGGCCATCCGTTCCTGCGGCTGACGCGCACCCTGGAGCCCGGCGCGGTGGTCACGATCGAGCCGGGCCTGTACTTCGCCGACCTGCTGATGCAGGAACTGCGCGACGGCGACCATGCCGGCAGTGTCGACTGGGACAAGGTCGAGGCCTTCCGCCCGTTCGGTGGCGTGCGCATCGAGGACGACGTCGTATGCACCGACGATGCGCCCATCAACCTCACGCGCGAGGCCTTCGCGGCGCTGGGCTGACCCGCCGCGGCTGGATGCGAGAAAGGCGCGGATCATCCGCGCCTTTTTTTTCTTTTCGCTCTGCCGGGTCGGCGCCGCGGGGTGCGCGGCGGCGGCCTCTGTCAGGACCGCGCCCGGACCTGCTCAGGCGCGCGCGCCGTCGGCCATGAACGCTTCGATCTCGTCGGCGCTGCGCGCCAGCGCATCGGTCAGCACCCGGTGGCCGCCGTCGGTCACCAGCACGTCGTCTTCGATACGGATGCCGATGCCGCGCCACTTGGCGGCCACGCTGGTGTCGTCGGGCGAGATATACAGGCCGGGCTCGATGGTGAACACCATGCCCGGCTCCAGCAGGCGCGACTCGCCGTCGATGCGGTACTCGCCGACGTCGTGCACGTCCAGCCCGATCCAGTGGCCGGTCTTGTGCCGGTAGAAGCGCTTGTAGCGCTCCTCGGAAATGTTCTTCTCGAGCGAGCCCTTGAGCAGCCCGAGCTTGAGCAGGCCTTCGGTGAGCGTTTCCACGGCCGCATCGTGCCCGGCCTGGTACGGCACGCCGGGGCGTGCCTGCGCCAGTGCGGCGGCCTGCGCTTGGCCGACGAGGTCGTGCAGCGCCCGCTGCGCCGGGGTGAACCGGCCGTTGGCGGGGAAGGTGCGGGTGATATCGGCGGCGTAGCCGCGGTATTCGGCCCCGGCATCGATCAGCACCAGGTCGCCATCGTGGATGCGGCCGGCGTTGGCGACGTAGTGCAGCACGCAGCCGTTGGCACCGGCGCCGACGATGCTGCCGTAGGCCGGCGCGGCATCGTGCATCCGGAAGGTGTATTCCAGCTGCGCCTGCAACTGGTACTCGTGCATGCCCGGCCGCACCGCGCGCATCGCGGCGGCATGCGCTTCAACGGTGATGTCGGCGGCGCGCTGCATCAGCTTGAGCTCGTCGCGGTCCTTGAACAGCCGCATCTCGTCGAGCAGGTGGCCGAGCTCGAGGAACTCGTGCGGCGGCTGCGCGCCCATGCGCATCATCGCGCGCACGCGATTTACCCAGCCGATCAGCTGCAGGTCGAACTCGGCGTCGCGCCCGAAGTGGTAGTACACGCGCGAACGGCCTTCCAGCAGGCCGGGCAGGATGTCGTCCAGATCGCCGATCGGGTAAGCGTCGTCCATGCCGAACGCCTCGACCGCGCCTTCCGGGCCGAAGCGCGGCCCGTCCCAGCCCTCGCGGTCCGGGTCGCGTTCGCGGCAGAACAGCAGCGCCTCGCCGTGGGCGCGCCCCGGCACCAGCACGAGGACGGCCTCGGGCTCGGGAAATCCGGTGAGGTACGAAAAGTCCGAGTCCTGCCGATAAGGATGGTGGGTATCGCGGCTGCGGACGGTTTCCTTGGCCGCGGGCAACACCAGGATGGCGTCGTCGCCGGCCATCCGCATCAACTGCTTCCGGCGGCGAACGTAGGACCTGAGGGGAATGCGGGGCATGGCGCGCACGTCAGTTCAGCCGCTGCCGGTGGCGCGCGGCCAGCACGCAGTCGCCGTGCAGCAGCAGCGCGGCCACGCGCACGAACTCCTCGATTTCCGCCAGCGCGTCCTCGTCCTCGTCGTCGCCCTCTTCCTGCGGCTGCGCGGCCGCCAGTTTGGCGATGTCGCCCAGTGCCTCGGTGGCCTCCTCCGACAGCTTCGGGTCGGCGCCGGAGGCCAGGCCGAAGGCGCCCAGGAACCCCCGGCACCAGTCGAACAACGCACCGCTGCGCTCGGCCAGCGTGGCATCGGCGGGCGGCAGCAGCAGCTCGAAGGCGAAATCACGGTCGGCCAGTTGCGCGGCGCTGGCCAGCCGCAGGTCATCCAGCGCGTCGCCGCTGCCGGTGAGCGGCGCGGCCGGGTCGGCCAGCACGTCGCGCAGCCACTCCGGGCGCGACGCACCGCCGCCCGCCAGCCAGCCGCACAGGCTGCCGTGCAGCTCGGCGGCGGTGACCCCGAGGGCCAGGCGGCGGACGGCGTCGTCAACGGTGGCAATGGGCGGCAGGTCGGGCGCGGGGGTGGCGTGCGGCACGGCGGCTCCATGGATGAAAGGCACCCGCAGTCTAGCAATGCGCCGGGCCGGCACGCGTCTCGCACGGTGCCCGGATGGTCCCGTGCGGCGACGCTCAAAGGCCCTACACTGCCGGCAGCCACGCCAGCCGACGGACTCGTGCGAGCGCACCGCCTTTCCGCCAACGCCATCGATGCCCCGCGCGCCACCGGCGCCGGCCGGGCCGTGAGCCGCCTGGCGACGCTGTGGCTGGCGGCGCTGTGGCTGGCTTCGCTGCTCGTATCCGCGCCCGCATCGGCGGCCACGCGCGACTTCTACTTCCAGCGGCTGGGCAGCGAATACGGGCTGGCGCAGAACACCGTCACCGCACTGGCACAGGACGGCGAAGGGTTCGTCTGGGTGGGCACGCAGGGCGGGCTGCACCGCTTCGACGGACAGCGCTACGTGCTCTTCCGCCACGACCCGCGCGACCCGGCCAGCCTCCCGGACAGTTACATCACCGCGCTGTCGGTCGATGGCGATGCGCTCTGGGTCGGGTCGTACAGCGAGTATGTCGCGCGGCTGGACCTGGCCACCGGGGAGATCCGGCGCTACGCCGTGGACGCGGGGGCGCCGGCCGGTGAGCGCCACGTCCGCGCACTGCTCGCGCACGAGGGCGCCGTCTGGGTGGGCACATCGCAGGGCCTGGAGCGGCTCGACCCTCAGACCGGCACCCGCACCCGCGTGCTTGCGCTCGATGAGGCCGATGGCGGCCGACAGATGCTGCTCGCCGATACGCGTCGGGGGCTGTGGTATGCCACGCCTGCCGGCCTCTACCGCATCGGCGCGGACGGCGCGGCGCGCCGCATCGGCCCGGAGGCGCCCGCCCTCGCGCTGGCACGGGACCGCCGCGGCCACCTCTGGGTGGGCGGGAGCGACGGCCTGTACCGGCTGCATTCCGATGGCCGCCGCCTCGTGCCCGTGTGGCTGCAGCCGGCCGAACTGCCGGGCGGGGCGGTGCGCGCGATCGTGCAGGCGCCCGATGACCGGTTGTGGTTCGCCGTGGGATTCCATGGCCTGCGCCGGTTCGACCCGGACACCGGCCGGGTGGAGGAAATCGTCGAGGGGCCGGCGATCACCGCGTCGCTGCCGGAGAACGGCATCGAGACGCTGATGGTCGACCGCGGCGGCATCCTCTGGGCCGGTGGCCAGCTGCGCGGCGTATCGGTCACCGACCCGCAGGGTGCGCGCTTCCGCTACGTACTGGACGACAGCAGCGGCCGCCTGGACGCGATCATTTCCGACAACAGCATCCGGGCGCTGCGGGACGGCGGCGACGGCACACTGTGGGTGGGCACGGACAACGGCCGTCTGCTGCGCTACGGGTTGGCCCGCGACATCTTCGAGGACTGGACCGACCGCATGGGCGGGCGGACCCGGATCATGGCCATCGTGCCCGCCGGGCACGACCGGTTATGGCTGGCGACCTCCAAGGGCCTGATGCGGCTGGACCCGCAGGCGGGCACGGTCGACCCCGTGCCGCTGCGCGGCTTCGAGGACACCGGGATCCGGGCGATTTCCATCGACCGCAACGGCGACATGTGGCTGGGCACGTTGCGGTCGGGCCTGCTGCAGGTCGGGCGCCGGGGCGGTGCGGTCAGGGCGCATCCGCTGGGTACCCGGGACGGCGCGTCGGCCCCTATCGTTCACGGGCTGCTGCACGACCGCCGCGGGCGTCTGTGGGTGGCGACCTCCGACGGCCTGGCCATGCGCGACCCGGCCACGGGGCGCATCCGCCTGTTCCAGCGCACCGCCGACGCACCGGATTCGCTGCCGGGAAATCTCGTGCGGGCCTTGCACGAGGGCCGCGACGGATCGATCTGGGTCGGCACGCACACCGGCCTGGGCCGCGTGGTGGAGCAGGCCGAAGGGCGCATCGCCTTCCAGCACCCGCTCGCCGACGCGCTGGGTGACGCGCCGACGCCGGTGGTGTTCTCGATCCTGGGTGATGGCACCGGTGCGCTCTGGCTGGGCACGAACGCGGGCCTGGTGCGCTACGACCCGGGAGAGGGCCGGGCACAGCAGTACGGCCTGGCCGACGGGCTGCAGGACCTGGAGTTCAACGGCGGCGCGGCCACCCGGCTGTCCGATGGGCAGCTCGTGTTCGGCGGGGTGCGCGGGATCAACCTGTTCGACCCCACGCGGTTGCGCGATGCGTCCTTCACGCCGCCGCTCAAGCTGCTGTCGGCGCAGCTGGGCGCCCAGCCGGCGGACAGCGGGGGCGCACTCTGGCAACAGGAGGCGCTGTCACTGCCCAGCGGCACCGAGCTGCTGCGCCTGCGCATCGGCGCGCTCGACTTCGCCCCCGGCGCGCGCATCCACTACCGCTACCGCATGGACGGCTTCGACTCGGACTGGATCGACAACGGCCGCCAGGGCGACATCACCTACACCCGGCTGCCGCCGGGCGATTACACCTTCCGCGCCCAGTCCACCAACCGCGACGGCGTCTGGACCGAGCACGCGCTGTCGCTGCCGGTCAGCGTCGCCCCCCCGGCCTGGCGCCACCCGCTGGTGATCGCCGCCGCCGTGCTGGTGTTGCTGGCGGCGCTGACGACGGCAGGCTGGCGCTGGCACCGTCGGCGACGCCTGGAGCAGGGCTGGTTCCGCCAGATCCGCGAGCGCGAGGAGCGCCTCAAGCTGGCGCTGTGGGCGTCCGGCGAGCAGTTCTGGGACTACGACCTCAAGCGACGCGAACTTCACGGCATGCGCGCGCAGGACGAGGAGATCGGCACGAACCCGGAGCTGACCGTGCGTGCGCGCGTCGCCGCCGACCACGAAATCCACCCGGAAGACCTGCCGCAGGTGACCGAGCGCCTGCGCGAGCATCTGCGCGGGCATGCCGCGCTGTTCCTGTCGGAGCACCGCGTGCGCAACCCGGCCGGCAGCTGGGACTGGATCCGCGCGCGGGGCCGCGTGGTCGAGCGCGATGAGCACGGGCATGCCTTGCGCGTCGCGGGCACCGCACGCGACATCACCGCCAGCCGCAGCGCCGAGCGCGACCGCCGCGTGTCCAGCGAAGTGTTGCGCAGCATGGCCGAGGCGGTGGCGGTGTTCGACAGCGACTTCACGTTTGTCTCCGTGAACCCGGCGTTCGAGCGCATGACCGGCTACACCGGCGTGGACGTGATCGGCCGACCCACCAGCCTGATCGACAGCCGCCAGCACGACCCGGACTTCTACCACCAGATGCGCGCGCAGATGCAGCGCAACGGCCGCTGGTCGGGCGAGATCTGGCAGCAGCGCAAGGACGGCAGCGAGTTCCTGTGCTGGCTGCAGTGCAGCGCCGTGCAGGAAACCACCGGTACCGCCCGCGTGCAGTACGTGGCCGTGCTCACCGATATCACCGACCAGAAGCGTGCCGAGCAGGAACTGCGCTACCTGGCCAACTACGACACGCTGACCAGCCTGCCCAATCGCACGCTGCTGTCGGAGCGGCTGTCGCGGGCCATCGTCCGCGCCCGGCGCAACAGCCAGAAGGTGGCGGTGCTGTTCCTGGACTTGGACCGCTTCAAGGACATCAACGACTCGCTCGGCCATGCCGCCGGCGACCGCATCCTGCGCGCGGTCGCGCAACGCCTGCAGGAGACGGTGGGCAACCGCCACACCGTGGCGCGGCTGGGCGGCGACGAGTTCACCGTGGTGCTGGAAAACCTCGACAACGCGCAGCAGGCCGAGGAGGTCGCGCGCAACATCATCGTCGCCTTCGAGGCGCCACTGGACGTGGACGAGCGCCACGACATCGCGATCTCGCCCTCCATCGGCATCAGCCTGTACCCGGACCACGCCCAGGTCCCGACCGACCTGCTCAAGCAGGCCGACACGGCGATGTACCAGGCCAAGGCCGGCGGCCGCCGCACCTACATGCAGTACACCGAGGCGATGGACATCGAGATCCGCCGCCGCGCCACCATCAGCGCGGCGCTGCGCAAGGTGCTGGACCGCGGCGAACTGCGTCTGGCCTTCCAGCCGCAGCTGTCGCTGGCCGATGGCCGGATCACCGGTGTTGAAGCCCTGCTGCGCTGGTCCAGCCCGGAGTACGGCGAGATCCCGCCTTCACAGTTCATCCCGCTGGCCGAAGAGACCGGCCTGATCCTGGAGATCGGCGAGTGGGCACTGCGCGAGGCCTGTTCGACGCTGGCGCGCTGGCGGCCGCACGGGCTGGAGGACCTCGCCATCGCCGTGAACGTCTCGGCCCTGCAGCTGCTGCGCGGCGACCTGCCACAGGTCGTGGCGCGGGTGCTGGCCGAAACCCGCCTGCCCCCGGCGTGCCTGGAGCTGGAGCTGACCGAGAGCGTGATCATGGCCAACGCCCAGCACAACGCCGACCTGCTGCAGCGCCTGCGCGGCATCGGCGTCGGACTGGCCATCGACGATTTCGGCACCGGGTACTCGTCGCTGTCCTACCTGAAGCGGTTGCCGATCACGACGTTGAAGATCGACAAGGAATTCATCGACGACCTCACCCACGACGCCGACGACGAGGCGATCACCAGCACGATCATCACCATGGCGCACTCGCTGGGCCTGAACGTCGTGGCCGAAGGCGTCGAAGGCGAAGCGCAGATGCAGTTCCTGCGTGAGCACGGCTGCGATGAAGTCCAGGGGTACTGGCTGTCGCGACCGCTGGACGCGCAGGCGTGCCTGGCCTTCCTGCGAACGTGGCCAGGGGCACGGGCGCCGACGCCCGCCGCGGCAGCGCTCGCCGACCCGCTCCCATGAGGGGGCACCGCGGTCCTTGACCGCCTCCCCGGCCCTGCCTATCGTGCCGGCATGCAGCCCGCCGACCCCGTGGACCCCCTTGCCCAGTTGCAGGCGTTGAGCCAGCGGATCGAGGCGCTCGCCGATCGCGTGCGTCGCCTGGGCGAGGAGAACCGCAGCCTGCGCCAGCAGCATGAGCAGTTGTCGGGCGAACGTGCCGCGCTGTTGGCCAAGAACGAACAGGCGCGTGCGCGGGTCGAGGCGATGATCGCGCGGCTGAAGTCACTGGAGCAGCACACGTGAGCAAGTCGACACCGGTCAGCATCCGGTTGCTCGATCGCGAGTACACCGTAGGCTGCGAGCCCGACGAACGCGACAGCCTGCTGGCGGCCGCCAAGCTGCTGGACAGCCGCATGCGCGAGATCCGCGGCAGCAACCGCATGGCCGCACTCGATCGCGTGGCGGTATTGGCCGCGCTCAATTTCGCCCACGAACTCCAGCAATTGCGCGACGACAACGCCGGCCGCGACCGCGAGCTCTCGCGCAGCCTGGGCGACCTGAACCGCCGCCTGGACGACCTGTTCGACACGCCTGCTCGCTGAGCGGGACGCCCCTGTGAACACGCATTGACCGCCACCGACGGGCGGGCGTGCGCACGCGGTATGTCGGGCTATACTTTGCCTACGTCCTCTGCTGTGGACGACGGCGTGCGCAAACATTCGCCTTGTCCCTTAATTGCGACCGCGGGGATGCGACGGAAGCCCGGAGTGCAAGTCCGCCTTGTAGCGGGAAGCCCGAAGGCCTCCTAGCGTTCCCACTTGAACCCCGGGTTCAAGGTCGTTTCGCGCGCATCGCCATCGGCGGAGGACTTTTCAATTCCGGTTGCGGCGTGGCATGCATGCCCGACGCCGCTTCCATCACGACAGCGCAGATCCTGCGCTGTTTTCGTTTTTCAGATCCTGTCTTCGGCCGACGAGCGGGCGGCCCCGGTTGCATGGTTCAGGCGCAATGAATGACGACGGCACCCCGGGGGATCGTTCCGCCCTGCGTGAGCACCTCATCGCCAAGCGACGCGCCTTGGGTGTTGCTGCACGCATCGGCGCAGCGGAAGCGTTGGCGCACCGCTTGCTCGCTCTCCCGTTTGCCCCGCGCACCGGTCACGTGGCCGGCTACTGGGCCACCAACGGCGAGATCGCTTTGCATGCCTGGCAGGTACAGCTGCCCGATGCATGCCGCTATTGCCTGCCGGTCCTGCATGAGAACGGTTGCCTGCGTTTTGCGGCGTGGCGCCCCGGGGAGCCACTGGTATCGAACCGCTTCGGCATTCCGGAACCGGACGTCGGCCAGGATGCACTGCTTGAACCCGAGGCCATGGCCCTGGTGGTCACGCCGCTGGTGGGGTTCGACCGAACCGGCCAGCGTCTGGGAATGGGTGGCGGCTGGTACGATCGCAGCTTCGCCTTCCGGCGCGCGCAGGTCGCACCGCCCTGGCTGGTCGGCGCCGCGTTCGACGAGCAGGAAGTCGATGCGCTGGCGGCCGAGTCCTGGGACGTGCCACTGGACGCGACCTGCACGCCGATGTACGCCCACGTTTTCCGCACTGACCCCGTTTCGATCCCATGACCCGAACCCGACGCCGCTACTGGCTGATGAAGTCGGAACCCGACGCCTTTTCCATCGACGATCTACAGCGCGTGGGCACCGAACCGTGGAACGGCGTGCGCAACTACCAGGCGCGCAATTTCATGCGCGACGGCATGCAGGTCGGCGATGGTGTGCTGTTCTACCATTCCAATACCGCCGTCCCCGGCATCGCCGGTACCGCTACGGTCGCCAGCACGGCGTATCCAGACGACACGCAGTTCGATCGGAACTCCGATTACTTCGACCCCAAGGCGACGCGCGAGGAGCCGCGCTGGTTCCTGGTCGACGTGAAGTTCGAGCACAAGCTGTCACGCACGATTCCCCTGGAAGAAATCAAACGACACGGCGAGCGGCTGGGTGAGGAGTTCGCGCTGATCAAGCGTGGCAGCCGCCTGTCGGTTTTCCCGGTGTCGGCCGACCAGTACAAGTTCCTCCTGTCCCTCGAATGAGCCTCTCGGGAAATACGCGTGTCTGAAGCCAAGCGCCTGGCCGGCGAAAAAGCCATCGAATATGTCGAAGACGGAATGATTGTTGGCGTGGGCACCGGCTCCACCGTCGCCTACTTCATCGACGCGCTTGCCGGCATCAAGGAGCGGATCCGCGGCGCGGTCTCCAGCTCCGATCAGAGCACTGCGCGGCTGCGCGGGCACGGTATCGAAGTGCTGGAGCTCAACGACACAGGGGCCCTGGCGCTCTATGTCGACGGGGCGGACGAGTGCGACCCGCACAAGCGCCTGATCAAGGGCGGGGGTGCTGCACTCACCCGCGAGAAGATCATTGCGGAAGCCAGCGAGCGTTTCGTCTGCATCATCGACCCGGCCAAGCGGGTGGACGTGCTGGGGCGCTTTCCGCTTCCGGTCGAAGTGATTCCGATGGCGCGCAGCCTGGTGGCCCGTCACATCCTCGCGAAGACCGGCGGCCAGCCGGTCTGGCGCCAGACACCCGAAGGCCGGGGCGTGGTGACCGACAACGGCAACGCGATCCTGGACATCCATGGGTTGTCGATCACGGATCCGGTCGCGCTGGAGTCCGAACTCAACCAGATTCCCGGTCTCGTAAGCGTGGGCCTGTTCGCCCGTCGCGGTGCGGATGTGGTGATCGTGGGTGGTGATCCGCCGCGGGTGCTGTAGCGCTCAGCCCACGAGCATTAGCGGCTTTCAGTAACGACGGCGCCCGATGTGGCGCCGTTTTCATTGGGCGCTGTCACGCCGTCGGCGGCGTTTGCTGTCAAGCGGGATCACGCGGGGTTTCGTGTCGCCCAAAAGAACAAGGCCGGCCCCTTTCGGGAACCGACCTTGGGTGTAAATGCCCAGCGATGACCTACTCTTGCATGGCTTAGGCCACACTA
>CBIHLN010000038.1:0-22943 GCA_966210725.1 uncultured Lysobacter sp.
GCCGCGGGTGTCGACACCATCGAGCACGGCACCTACATGAGCGACGAGGTGATGGCGCTGATGAAGCGCAACGGCACCTGGTACGTGCCGACCATCCACGCCGGCCGGTTCGTCGCCGACAAGGCCAAGATCGACGGCTACTTCCCCGAGGTGGTGCGGCCCAAGGCCGAACGCATCGGGTCGCTGATCCAGGACACCGCCGCACGGGCCTACCGCAACGGCGTCAGGATCGCCTTCGGCACCGACATGGGCGTGGGCCCGCACGGCGACAACGCGCGCGAGTTCATTTACATGGTCGAAGCCGGCATCCCCGCCGCAACGGCGTTGCAGGCCGCCACAGTGCGGGCGGCCGAGGTGCTGGGCGTGGACGACCAGGGCGTGATCGAGGCCGGCAAGCGCGCCGACGTCATCGCCATGCCGGGCAACCCGGTGGAGGACATCAACGCCGTGCTGGGCGTGGATTTCGTGATGAAGGACGGCACCATCCACGCCGCGCCGGGCAGCTGAGGCGCCCCGGGATCCAGCGCCGAGGGCTCAGCGCCGCCCGGCGAGGGTGACCGCCAACAGCCACGCGCACAGGGCGATGCGCTGCGACACCGGCGCCGGCCACCACGGGAACGGCACCGCCACCATCACCAGCACCACGCCGGCCAGCAGGGCCTGCGCCAGGGCGAACCGGTGCCAGCCGGCCGGGCGAACGAGGCCGGCGGCCAACGCCAACGCGCCGGGCACAAACGCCACCCACCACAGCAGCCAGGCCGCGGCGTGGCGCTGGCTGACGGGGCCGTCGAGCGCGTTGACGTCCAGCGGCAGCAGCCCCTGCGCCGCGAAGGCGATGCCCGACACGGCCAGCATCCAGCAGCCCATTCCCGCCGCCACGCCCGCACCCGCCGGCAGGCGGCCGCGCAGGCGCACGCCGACCGCGGCGGCGGCCACCCCCGGCAGACCGAACGCCAGCACATTGAATGCCGGCGCGCCGGGCATGCCGGCCGCGCCGAGCAGCCCGACCGGATGCACGAGATGCGAGTACCCGTCCAGCGCGGCCGCGAAGGCGATCACCGCCACCCCGCAGGCGACAGCCGCAGCCGTGCCCATGTGCCGCAGGACGCCCTGCACGCGATCGCGTCTTTCCATCCCGGCATGCTAACGGGCCCGGCCCGGTTGCGACCGCGAGGCCCCGCCCCCATCTGCCGTACGACCCCGAACGAGTACCCCCGATGACCGCAGACACCGCCCCCCGCCACGTATTCGATGCCACTGCCGACGCGTTCGAGGCGCAGGTGCTGCAGAGGTCCCTGCAGGTGCCGGTGCTGGTCGATTTCTGGGCCGAGTGGTGCGGGCCGTGCAAGCAACTCGGCCCGGTGCTGGAAAAGCTCGCGGCCGAATACAACGGTGCGTTCGAGCTGGCCAAGGTCGACGTCGACAAGGAACAGCAACTGGCGGCCGCGTTCCAGATCCGTTCGATCCCCACCGTGATGCTGGTCAAGGACGGGCAACTGGTGGACGGCTTCCCGGGCGCGCTCCCCGAAGGCCAGCTGCGCGAGTTTCTCAAGCAGCACGGCATCGAGCCTGCCGCGGCGGCCGCGGAGGACGACACCCCCGAAACGGCGGCCGCGCCGCTCGATCCCCACGCCGAGGCCGAGCGCCTGCGCGCCGCCATCGCCGCCGCGCCGGACAACGACGAGCTCAAGCTCGACCTGGCGCTGGCCCTGTTGCAGACCGGCGCCACCGACGAGGCGCGCACGCTGCTGGACGGCCTGCCCGCCAACCTGTCCACCGATGACCGCGCCCAGCGCGCGCAGGCGCGGCTCGCGTTCGCCTCGGTACTGGCCGATGCGCCGCCGGCCGCCGACCTGCAGGCGGCCATCGCCGCCGACGCGGACGACCTGCGGGCCCGCCACCTGCTGGGGGTGCGCCACGTGGTGGGGGATCGACCCGAGGCCGGGCTCGAGCAGTTCATCGAGATGCTCCGCCGCGATCGTGAGTTCGACGGCGGGCTTCCGCGCAAGGCGCTGATCGATGCGTTCCGCATCATCGACGACGCCGAACTGGTCGGCCGCTACCGCCGCCGCATGTCCTCGCTGCTGTTCTGAGCCCGGCACGCCCGCCGGCCACGGCGGGCAGTTGACTGTACGCACGCGTATGGCAGGCTGGCCCGCCCTGCCCTGCCAGCCCGCGCATGAAAGCCAGCACGTTCCGCCACCTGCTCAACTTCTGGCCGCCGTTCCTGTTCACCGGCATCCACGTCACCACGATGTCGGACGACTACCGGCGCGCCCGGGTCGAGCTGCGCATGCGCCCGTGGAACCGGAACTACGTCGGCAGCCACTTCGGCGGCAGCCTGTTCGCGATGACGGACCCGTTCTGGATGCTGCTGGCGATGAAGTCGATCGGCCGCGACTACATCGTCTGGGACAAGGCCGGCACCATCGAATTCGTCAAACCGGGCCGCGGCACCGTGCATGCGGAGTTCGTCCTGGAGGACGCCGTGCTGGAGGAGCTGCGGCAGGCCACCGCCGACGGCGACAAGGCGCTGCGCTGGTTCGACACCGACGTGCGCGACGCCGATGGCGCCATCGTCGCCCGCATCCGCAAGCAGCTGTACGTCCGCCGCAAGCGCGGCCGCTAAGCCGGGCTTTCCCGGCTCAGTCGCGCAGGCGCCCGGGTATCGGCAACCGGAACGTGCGGCGCGTGTCCGCGTTCTCCACCACCTCCAGCGCCGCACCGCCGTCCACGACCCTGACCGGCCACACGCCTTCCAGGGCCGCGGGGCGATCGGCCAGCCGCTCCGCCAGCGGGCGCGAATCGGAGGCGTCCGTGCGGTGCAGCCACGCCAGCGTGGCCGTCAGGCGGACGTGGTCGCCAAACGCCTTGGCCCGTTCAACGTAGGTCGCGTACGCGGGCTCGGCGATGTCCATGAGGATGCAGCCGGTCGCATTGCGGACGCATTCCAGACGCGCCCAGATCGGCGGTCGCGGCGTGTGCCGCCGCCCGGCCTCGGCCCGATCCCCGCCGCACGCCCGTTGCAACGCATAGGCAGCGGCCGCGTCGGCCATGTCCGCGCGATAGAACAGGCCCTCGACCTGACCGTCCACGGCGTCCTCCAGTTGGACACGCAGCGCTTTCCCGAGCTCGTACTCGCCGCGCATGGCGGTACACGTCGACACCTCATGGGGCGAAGGCGTTGCGAGCGCTGCTTCACAGGCCTGCGGCAGTGCATCCCCTGCAGGCCATCGGCCCAGCATCTCGGCAAACAGCTCCATCTGGCCCTGGGCGACGCGCTGCGCCACCGACCACACCAGCAAAGACTCCGAGTGCGCCGTCAGTTGTCGCCACGCAGCGATGTCGCCGCACACCCGCGACAGCGCAAGGGAGGGCACGCCTGTGACGAATTGTGTGGCCCGGTCGGAGCGCAGGGCGGTGCGGACGTCGCCCAGTTCTCCATGCAGGACAAGCGTATGAGGCAGCAACGCGCGGTAATGCCCGTAGGTGGACAAGCGGTCGATGCGGTCGAGCCATGCCCGGTGCCCCTCGACCCACGCGCTGGCGTCGTCCCCTGCCGCCTCCACGGCGGACAGGCACGGCCGGTCGCCGCTGCACGGCGCGCTGTCCAGGTCGGGCTCGAACGGCGCCAGATCACCCACCAGGTGCCGCTCGAAATCCTTCGGCAACGTGAGCATGCCGTTCGTTGAATCCACGGCGATGCCGGACCACGGCCCCGGCCGTTCCAGCGCCGTCAGTTCGGCTTCGCCAAGCGGATAGCGCAGCAGCATCATGGCCGCGAACGCATTGCGCCCGGGCAGTTCAACCGGCCGCTCCATCTCCGCCAGCGCCTCCCGCTGCGGCGGCGTTGCACCTCGCCATGCCGATGCGCCGTACACCGCGCCCGCCAGCAGGACCACGCCGCCGGCCGCCACCAGCATCCATTTCACGCCCTGGTGCATCACGCCCCTGTCGATTCCGTTCAGCCACGCATCGTGTCGCAACACCGCCGTCGTGCACAAACACGTTTGCGGTGTCACCGGCGCGGGGTATGCTCGGATGTCCGCAACAGGGGGCGGCCCATGTCGAACCTCGTGTCCGACCACGAACACGACGCACCGCCATTGCCGGTCATCGCCGGGTACCGCTTGCTGCGCGTCATCAACCACGGCGGCATGTCCACCGTGTACCTGGCCGAGCAGACCGCGCTGTCGCGCGAGGTGGCGGTCAAGGTGATGATGCCGCAGGCGTTGACCGACGAGGTCAGCCGCCGCCGCTTCGAAAACGAAGTGCGCACTGTTGCGCGGCTGGAGCACCCGCACATCGTCGGCATCCACGAGGTCGGGCGCACCCGCGACGGGCTGCCCTACTACTCGATGCCGAACATGCCGCGCGGCCACCTGGGCCAGCGCAACTTCAACGAAGACGTGGCGCGCGGCGACGAGCACCGGGTGCTCGAAATCACGCGCGCCCTGCTGTCGGCGCTGGAGTACGCGCACGGCCGCGGCGTCGTACACCGCGACGTCAAGGCCGAGAACGTGCTGTTCGACGAAGGCGAACGTCCGCTGCTGGCCGACTTCGGCATCGCCCTGCGACGCGGATTCGGCCCGCGCGTGACGTCGGCCGGCATGGCCGTGGGCAGCACCGCGTACATGGCGCCCGAGCAGGCGCGGGGCGAAACCGTCGATGGCCGCGCGGACCTCTACAGCCTGGCGGTGCTGCTGTGGGAGATGCTGACCGGCGAGCTGCCCTTCCGCGCCGGCGACGCGCTGACCATGGCGGTCATGCACGCGCAGGACCCCATTCCGAAACTGCCACCGCGGCTCCGCCATTGGCAGCGCTTCATGAACCGCGCGCTGGCCAAGCAGGCAGCTGTGCGGTTCCAGAGCGTGGCCGAGATGCGCGAGGCGGTCGACAAGGTCGATGGCCGCCGGCCACTGCCCGGCTCGCTCCTGCTGCACCGTGGCCTGGCCGGTGTGCGCGGCAATCCCCGGTCCGCCGTGCTCGCAGGCGCGCTGGTCGTCGCACTCGGCGCGGCGGGATGGCTGATGTCGCGCAATGGCGCACCGGGCGATGGCTTCTTCCGTGCAGGTGAGCCGTCCACTGCCGCGGCGGCCGTCGCCGGCGGGGGCGCGGATGTCGCCGACGCCATGCTGCGGCCGCTGCCGGAAGCGCCGCTGCAGACGTCACTGGAGAACGCGCGCCGTCAGATGGAGGCGCGCAACCTGACCGAACCCGAAGGCGACAACGCCTACGCCAGCGTGCTCAGCGCATGGCGCGTCGAGCCCGCCAACCCCAACGTGCGCTCCGCCATCGAGGCCCTGACGGACGCCTTCGCCGCCGAACTCACCGGCCACCTGCGCGCCGGCCGCAACGGCCGCGCCCGCGAGTACTACGACCACGCGCTTCGCCTGTCGAAGACGACCGCCAGCGAAGACTCCGCGGCCCTGGTGCGCATGCGAGAGGGCATCGAGGACGCACTGTCGGCGCGGGCCGAGGCGGCGGTCCGCGACCACGATGCCGAGGCCGTGGAGCAGCTCGCGGCGCTGGGCGCGGGATTCGGCCTGTCCAAGGCGCAGACCGGTGCGCTGCTGGCGCACGCCGATGCCATTCCCCGCCGCGGCCAGGCGGTCGCGGGCGATCCACTGGGCGCGGTCATCATCAACGAGGGGCTCGCACTGGCCCGGCGGCCGGTCTCACGCGCGCTGTATGCACGTTTCAGCCAGGCCACCGGCCGCGAGGCGTCGCTGTGCCGGGAGCGTGCGTCGCTGCTTCGCGTGATCGACCCGCGCAGCTGGCGCGAGCCCGGTTTCCCGCAGGGCAACGACGATCCGGTGGTGTGCGTGTCGGTCGCTGACGCCGAAGCCTTTGCCGGCTGGTACAGCCGGCAGA
This sequence comes from uncultured Lysobacter sp., assembly GCA_966210725.1. Lineage (GTDB taxonomy): Bacteria > Pseudomonadota > Gammaproteobacteria > Xanthomonadales > Xanthomonadaceae > Lysobacter_C. The sequence continues at coordinate 5,875 of CBIHLN010000038.1, forward strand.
CCGGACACGACTACCGCCTGCCCAGCGCTGCCGAAGCGCGCATGCTGGCGAGCCTGCCGGGCAACCGTGCGCTGTCGCTGTGGGTCCGCGACTGTGGCAGCGACTGCCAGCAGCGGCAGGTGCTGGGAGGCTCATGGCGCGACGGCAAGGGCCAGCGCGCGCTCGCCGCGTCGCGTGGCTATGACGATGTCGGCTTCCGGTTGCTGCGTACGCTCTAGCCGCCGCCTCCGCCGACGATGGCCGGCCGCCTACAATGCGCGCCATGTCCGAGAACGCCCTGCCCCGCGCCAGCCTGAAGGCCACCCTGATCACCGGCCTGCTCACCCTGCTGCCGATCTGGCTGACGTGGGTGGTCGTGAAGTTCGTGTTCGTGGTGCTGTCCGACATCAGCCGCCCCTTCACCGGCCCGGTGCTGCAGCGGCTGGCCGATTCCAACCCGGCCGCGTGGGGCTGGCTGACGCAGCCGTGGGTGGACAACGGCATCGCGCTGGTCGCGACCGTCTTCGTCATCCTGCTGTCGGGCGTGATGGCGCGCCGCGTGTTCGGCCAGCGGATGCTGCGGTGGATGGAGTCGCTGATCCTGCGCATCCCGTTTGCGAGCACGATCTACGGCAGCGCGCGGCAATTGCTCGACATCCTGCAGACCAAGCCCGACGGCACCCAGCGCGTGGTGCTGATCGACTTCCCGCATACCGAGATGAAGTCGATCGGGTTCGTCACCCGCGTGCTGCGGGAACAGGGCACCGGCCGCGAGCTGGCGGCCGTGTACGTGCCCACCACGCCCAACCCGACCTCCGGCTACCTGGAGATCGTGCCGGTCGAGAAGATCACGCCGACCGACTGGACCGTCGACCAGGCCATGAGCTTCATCATCTCCGGCGGTGCGGTCTCGCCCGAATCCATCCCGTTCTCGCCGCCGGGCGTCGACGGCGCCCGCTGAGCTCGGCGGGCAGCGCGTCGCGCGCCACGCCGCGCGTCACCGTTCGCGCAATGACCTTCGGCCCATGCCAGCGCCACCTAGGCCGGCGAGGCTCGCAGGCTATCCTGCCGGTCGGCCCCCTGTGGCCGACCGTCCCGCCGAACCGGAGAACGCGATGAAGCCCGTTGCACTGCACCGCACCCTGCTCGCCCTTGCGCTGTCGACCGCCCTGGTCGGCTGTGCCACCACGGCGTCCGCACCTGCACCCGAGGCCAGCGCACGCGCCGGCACGTCGGCGCAGGCCGAGACCAAGGCCGAGCGGCTCGATGCGCTGTACGCGCAGTACTGGGAGGAGCTGCTCGAGCTCAACCCGCTGGCGGCCACCTTCCAGGGCGACAACCGCTACAACGACCGGATGCCGAACTTCCTCTCGGAGGACTACCGCGAGAAGTCGCGTGCGTTTACCCAGCGCTGGCTGGAGACGGTCGAGGCGGTGGGATCGGATGGGCTGGAAGGCCAGGACCTGCTGAGCTACCAGATCTTCGTGCGCGACGCGAAGAACGAACTGGCCGGCGAGCGTTTCCCCGGCTGGCAGCAGCCGATCAACCAGTTCTACAACTTCGCCTCCACTGCCGTGCAACTGGGCTCGGGCACCGGCGCGCAGCCGTTCAAGACGGTCGAGGACTACGACAACTGGCGCAAGCGCGCCTCGCAGGTCCCGCTGCTGTTCGACACCGCCATCGCCAACAGCCGCATCGGCGTTGAGAACGGCGTGGTGCAGCCGCGTGCCCTGATGGAGAAGGTGATCCCGCAGCTGGACGCGCTGATCAAGGACGACGCCGAGCAGACGCTGTTCTGGCGCCCGATCGAGACCATGCCCGAGTCGTTCCCCGCCGCCGACCGCGAGCGGCTGACGGCCGAGTACCGGACGATGATCGAGGACGAGCTGATGCCGGCCTACCGCGAAATGCGGGCATTCGTCGCCGACGAGTACATGCCACATGCGCGCGAGACGTCGGGCATGGGCGCGCTGCCCGGCGGCGACGCCTGGTACGCCTTCAATGCCCGCAACTCCACCACCACCGACCTCACGCCCGCGCAGATCCACCAGATCGGCCTGGACGAAGTCGCCCGTATCCACGGCGAAATGCGCAAGGTGATGGCGGAGGTCGGCTTCAAGGGTGACCTGCAGGACTTCTTCGCCTTCATGCGCGATGACGAGCGCTTCCAGTTCGAGAGCGAAGAAGCCCTGCTGACCCACTACCGGGCGCTGGAGGACAAGGTCAACGTCCACATCCCGAAGCTCTTCTCGCTGACGCCCAAGGCCGCCTTCGAGATCCGCCCGGTGGAACCGTTCCGTGCCCAGTCCGCGGCGGGCGGATCGTACATGCGGCCGAGCGAAGACGGCAGCCGCCCCGGCATCTTCTACGTCAATACCTACGACCTGCCGACACGCCAGACCTGGGACGCGGAGGACCTGTTCCTGCACGAGGCCATCCCGGGCCACCACTTCCAGCTGGCGTTGCAGCAGGAGCTGACCGGCCTGCCCACGTTCCGCCGCTTCGGCGGCGAGACGGCCTTCACCGAGGGCTGGGGCCTGTATGCCGAGTCGCTGGGCAAGGACCTGGGCCTGTACTCCGATCCGTACAACTACTTCGGCTATCTGCAGAACGAGCTGTGGCGCGCGATCCGCCTGGTCGTGGACACCGGCCTGCACAGCAAGGGCTGGACCCGCGAGCAGGTGATCGCCTACATGCTGGAGAATTCGGCCACCGCCGAAACCCCGGCCATCTCCGAGACCGAGCGCTACATGGCCATCCCGGGCCAAGCGCTGGCGTACAAGATCGGCGAGCTCAAGATCAAGGAGCTGCGCGCCAAGGCCGAGGCCGAGCTCGGTGCGGACTTCGACATCCGCGAGTTCCACGCCGAGGTGCTGAAGGACGGATCGGTGCCGCTGGACGTACTGGAAGGCAAGATCGACCGCTGGATCGCGGCGAAGAAGGCGTAAGGCCGAAAGACGCGCGGATCGACGGGCCGGCCCACGCCGGCCCGTTTTTCATTCCGGCGTCCGTACCGTCATGCGGGTTGTGCAGGCCGGCCCACCCACGCACACTCCAGCCCCCTCTTGCTCAAGGACGAGCCCGATGCGCGCACTTCGTTTGCTGCTGCCTGCCGTACTGGCAATGGCGGCCCTTTCCCCCCGTCCCGCGCTGCAGGCCGCCGATGCGCCCCCGCGCGCCACCATGCTCGCCTCGTCGCACCGCGATGGCATCGCCGTGCGGGAGTACTGGGTGAGCGAAAAGCTCGACGGCGTCCGCGGGCACTGGGACGGCGCGCATCTGTGGACGCGCGGCGGTCACCGCATCCATGCGCCGGCGTGGTTTACCCGCGGGTGGCCGGCAACGCCGATGGACGGCGAGCTGTGGATCGGACGCGGGCAGTTCGAGCGCACCAGCGCCATCGTGCGCACCGGCCAGCCGGATGACGCCGCGTGGCGCGACATGCGCTTCATGGTGTTCGACCTGCCCGCCCATCCCGGCCCGCTCGAGGCACGGCTGGTCGCGTTGCGCCGGAACACCGGCGCCGCAGGCGTGCGATGGCTGCAGGCCGTGCCGCAGGTGCGGGTGGACGATGCCCGCGCGCTTGAACGGCGTCTCGACGAAGTGGAGGCCCGTGGCGGCGAGGGGCTGATGCTGCACCACCGTGGCTCGATCTATCGCAACGGACGCAGCGAGTGGCTGCTGAAGTACAAGCGGCATGACGATGCGGAAGCGCGCGTGGTCGCGCACCTGCCCGGCAAGGGCAAGTACGAAGGGATGACCGGCTCGCTGCTGGTCGAGCGTCCCGATGGTGTGCGGTTCCGGCTGGGCAGTGGCCTGAGCGATGTACAGCGCGCCGACCCACCGCCGATCGGTGCGTGGGTCACGTACCGGTACGACGGCTTGACGTCGAAGGGGGTGCCGCGGTTCGCGCGGTTCCTGCGCGTGCGGCACGGCTGGACACCCGAAGCGCCGGAATAGCTGCCAATCCACCGGCCCAGCGACACGGCGGGCAGGACGCGTACAAAGAAAAGGGCCGGCATCACGGCCGGCCCTCTTCAACTCATTGCCCGATGCCTGACTCAGGCACCCGCATCCCGACGCGCGCCGCCGCGGCCGGCGCCGCCACGGTGCTGCTTCGGACCGGCGTGCGCGTGGCGCGCGGCCGGCTTGCCGTGCGGGCGATGCGCCGGCTTGCGCGGGCCATTATTGCGACCGCCGTTGTTGCTGCGCGGGTTGGGGATGGCGGCGTCCAGGCGGATCGGACGGCTGGGCGCGTAGCCTTCCACCGCTTCCATCGCGATGTCGTCCTTGAGAATGCGCTGGATCTGGCGCAGCAGGCCGCCCTCGTCGTGCGACACCAGCGAGATGGCCTCGCCCGTGGCGCCGTTGCGACCGGTGCGGCCGATGCGGTGCACGTAGTCCTCGGCCACCATCGGCAGGTCGAAGTTGATGACCAGCGGCAGGTTGGGGATGTCCAGGCCGCGCGCGGCGACATCGGTCGCCACCAGCACGCGGACGCGGTTGGCCTTGAACGCGTTGAGCGCCTTCTGCCGGGCCGCCTGGCTCTTGTTGCCGTGGATCGCCACGGCCTTCAGGCCGGATTTCTCCAACTGCTCGGACAGGCGGTTGCAGCCGTGCTTGGTGCGGCCGAACACGATGACCTGGTCGTTCGGGCGCGCCGCCAGGATGTCGACCAGCAGGTCGCGCTTGCGGCCGCTGTCCACGGGGTGCGCGCGGTGGGTGATGGTGTCGACGATGGCGTTGTTGGCCGCCACCTGCACCTGCTGCGGATTGCGCATGAACTCCAGCGCCAGCGCCTTGAGCTGCGCCTCGAACGTGGCCGAGAACAACAGGGTCTGACGGTCGCGCGGCAGCTTGGCGAGGATGCGCTTGATCGCGGGCAGGAAGCCCATGTCGAGCATGCGGTCGGCCTCGTCCATCACCAGGATCTCGATGCCGTCCAGGCGCGCGGTGCCGCGCTCCAGGTGGTCGATCAGCCGGCCCGGGGTGGCCACCAGGATGTCGACGCCGCGACGCAGGGCGTCGACCTGCGGGCCCATGCCGGCGCCACCGAAGATGGTGGTGATGCCCATGCGCAGGTGCTTGCCGTAGCCACGCAGGCTGTCGCTGACCTGCACGGCCAGTTCGCGGGTGGGGACCAGGATCAGCGCGCGCGGCTTGCGCGGGCCGCTGACGCCGGTCTGCTTGGACAGCAGGTTGAGCAGCGGCAGGCCGAATGCGGCGGTCTTGCCGGTGCCGGTCTGGGCGCCGCCCAGCAGGTCATGGCCGGACAGCACCAGCGGGATGGCCTGGGTCTGGATCGGGGTGGGCGTGTCGTAGCCCTGTTCGGACAACGCGCGCAGCAACGCGGGCGAAAGCCCGAGGGATTCGAAGGACATGTGTTGGAACTCCAGGTGTGCGATCCGCGAACGATGTCGCGGCGTACCCGAAGCGTTCCCTTGAACCGCGCCACGAGTATTCGAATTTGACGGCACCGGATGCTCCGGACCGTGTCGGCGCTACGAAAGACGTGCGGGATAAAGGCCGCGATCGGCGAGTCAGGGCAAGGCCTGGAACTCAGTGCGAGGCGGCAGGCATACCTGGGAAACGTACCCCTTGCGGGGAGGCAGCCGTGCGCTGGACGGCGCGAAGTGTAGGCGATCCACCCCGCCGGCGCCATCGGCGCGCACGTGCCCCATTCAGGTCCGCCCGGCTCAGCCCAGCGCCACGCCCAGCAAGGTCACCCACCCGATGGTGAACACCAGCAGCAGCGCGATCCGCCGGAACGCCTCCTGCGGCACCCGGCGCAGCACCCGCCGCCCCAGCCACGTCCCCGCCAGCGCCACCACCGCGAGCAGCGGGATCCACGCCAGGTCGTCGGCATGGATGTACCCGTTGCGCCAGTAGACCACCGCGCGGCTGAGGTCGATGCCCATGTCGATGGCCGCCGACGTCGCCACGAACACCTCCTTGGGCAGGTCGAACGCCGCCAGCGCCAGGCCGCGCACCGCGCCGCCCGTCCCCACCAGCCCCGCCATGCCGCCCGACAGCGCGCCGGCGACGACGGCGTTGGAGGTCGTCGGCGCGAACGTCGCCGTCGGCCGCCACAGCAGCCAGCCGCTCAGGCCGATCAGGAATGCCGCGAGCAACCGCTCCAGCCAGGCCGTCTCGACCAGCGTGCCCGCCAGCCCACCGAGGATGGCGAACAGCACCGATGGCATGCCCAGCCGGACCAGCAGGGGGCGGTCGATGCCGGCGCGGAACAGGCCCAGCTTGCTGAGGTTGCTGGCCAGGTGGAACAGCGCGGTGATGCCCAGCACCGACTCGAAATCGAAGAAGAAATTGGCGATCGGCACGAAGAACACCGACGAACCGAAGCCGCCGACGGTGCCGGCGACCTCCGCCAGCAGGGCCAGGGCGAGAAACAGCAGTGCGCGTTCGATACCCAAGGCACGCCTCCGGCGGTTTGGCACCCGACGGCTGCGGGCCCTGCGACAGCATGCCTCGACGGCGGGCCGTGGCGGCGTCCGTGACCTCCGGCACCCGCCCCCCGGGCGACCCCGGGGTACCGTCTACCGAAACGCCGGCCACTGCGCCGGTACCGCGGATGACCGGGCGCCCTCGCCGCCCGCACCGGACTGGCCATCCTCGTCGGCCACAGGCAAAGGCCCGGGCAGGTCCCGGGCCTTTGCCTGTGCGGTCCACGGCCGCTGTAAAGACTCGTTATGACAGCGCCATGACGTTCGACACCCCCGGCGCCGGCCGATCGGGTCCAAGATGCGCCGTCCGCCCCGCCGGGGCGCACCTACGCCCATGACGTTGGAGAACCACGTGAACCTGAGCTCACCCAAGGCCCTGCTGCTGTCGCTGGCGATTGCCGGCGTCATCGCCGGTTGCAACCGCCAGGACGCCGACACGACGGCCGCCGGCACCACCGACACCGCCGCCGCGGACACCGCGCGCTTCACCCTCGACGAAACCAGCCTGCCGCCGGTCAACCGCTTCTCGAAGGCCGACCTGGACCCGTCCGTCGACGCGTGCACCGACTTCGGTGGGCACGTCAACGGCAAGTGGCTGGCTGCCAACGACATCCCGGGCGACCGCACCTCATGGGGCGCGTTCGAGATGCTGGACGAGCGTTCCAAGGCAGCACAGCGCCAGCTCGCCGAGCAGGCCGCCGCGCTTGAAGACGCCAGCGGCGTCGAGAAGATCGTCGGCGACCTGTGGGCCACCGGCATGAACGCCGAGGCCATCAACGCCGCCGGCATCACCCCGATCAAGGGCCACCTGGATGCCATCGCCGCGCTCGACAGCAGCGAGGCCGTGGCCGACTACCTGCGCAACAGCGCGGCCAAGGGGCAGAATTTCCTGTTCGGCTTCGGCCCGGAAGCGGACTTCAAGGACTCGGCCAACAACATCGCCTACGCGATGCAGGGCGGCCTGGGCCTGCCGGACAAGACCTACTACACCGACGCCGACAAGGCCGACAAGCTGGCCGCCTACGAGAAGCACGTCGCCAAGGTGCTGGAGATGTCGGGCGTGCCCGCGGCCGATGCCGCGACGCAGGCGTCCAACGTCATCGCCTTCGAGAAGCGCCTGGCGGGCGTGTCCAAGTCGCAGGAGGAGATGTCGCGCGATGTCTCGCTGTACTACAACCCGGTCACGCCGGCCGAGGCCGACAAGCTGACGCCGAACTTTAGCTGGACCCGCTTCTTCGACTCGCAGGGCGTCGAGACGCCGGCGATGTTCTCGCTGGCGATGCCGGACTTCCACGCCGAAGTGAGCGAGATGCTGGAGGACGTGCCGGTCGAGCAGTGGCAGAGCTACCTGCGCTTCCACACCGTGGACGGCGCCTCGCCGTACCTGTCGGACGAGTTCGTGCAGGCCAACTACGAGTTCTACGGCAAGACCATGCGCGGCCAGAAGGAGCTCAAGGAGCGCGGCAAGCGCGTCCTGGACACCATCGAGAGCCAGGCCGGCGAAGCGCTCGGCCAGATGTACGTGGACGTGGCCTTCCCGGCGGACTCCAAGGCCAAGATGCAGGAGCTGGTGAAGAACCTCAGCGCCGCGCTGAAGCCGCGCATCGAGAACCTGGAGTGGATGAGCGACGAGACCAAGGCCAAGGCCATGGCCAAGTGGGAGACGTTCACCCCCAAGATCGGCTACCCGGACAAGTGGCGCGAGTGGACCGGCCTGACGACCGGCCGCGACAGCTACATCGAGAACGTCCTGGCCGCCCAGGAGTTCAACTACAAGTGGCAGCTGTCCAAGATCGGTGAGCCGGTGGACAAGACCGAGTGGGGCATGAGCCCGCAGACGGTCAACGCCTACTACAACCCGCTGCAGAACGAGATCGTGTTCCCGGCCGCCATCCTGCAGCCGCCGTTCTTCGATCCCGATGCCGACGCACCGCTCAACTACGGCGGCATCGGTGCGGTCATCGGCCACGAGATGATCCACGGTTACGACGACCAGGGCAGCCGTTTCGGGCCGACCGGCAACTTCGAGAACTGGTGGACGGAAACCGACTCCAAGGGCTTCAGCGACCTGACCGGCAAGCTGGTCAACCAGTTCAACGCCTATGAGGCGGTGCCCGGGAAGAACGTCAACGGCAGCCTGACCCTGGGCGAGAACATCGCCGACCTGGGCGGCCTGGCGGTTGCCTATGACGCCATGAAGCGTGCAACCGACGGCAGCCAAGACCCGATGACCGAGGGCATGAGCCGCGACCAGCGTTTCTTCGCGAACTGGGCCACGGTGTGGCGCCGGAACTTCACCGACCAGGAGTTGGACGTCCGCCTGGCCACCGACCCGCACGCGCCGGCCAACTTCCGGGCGATGGGCGCGCCGAGCAACCTGCCGGCGTTCGCGGCGGCCTACGAGTGCGAGGCGGGCGACGCGATGGTCCGCGGCGGCGACGACCAGGTCGTGATCTGGTAACCGCACCACGATGACCCGCCCGGGGCACCCCGGGTCCCGAAGGCCCGGGCATGCCCCGGGCCTTCGGCGTTTTTAAGGCCCGCACACGCGACGGGAGGCGATCGAAGCCGTGAACCCGTTCATGGCCGACGGCACCCTGCTTGGTAGACTCCCGCGGTCATCCAGATGGAATACGCGATGCCCCGCCACGCCCTGCGCCCGCTCGCCTGCGCCCTTGCCCTGACCCTCGCCTCCACCCTCGCCGCCCCCGCGGCCCACGCCCAGGCGGCCAAGCCGCCGGCGGCCTGCACCGACTTCTACGGCCACGCCAATGCCGACTGGTTGCAGAACAATCCGCTGACCGACGGCGTCGCCTCCATTTCCGCACTCGGCCAGCTCGGCGACCGCGCCCGCCACCAGCAGGTCGAACTGCTCAACGCGGCGATGCAGTCGCCGCAGGGCAACGTCCAGCAGCTGCTGGGCGACTTCTGGGCCAGCGGACTGGACGAAGCGGCGGTCGAGCGCGACGGCGCCCAGCCCATTGCCCCGCTGCTGTCGCGCATCGATGCCATCCGCCGTCACCGCGACATCGCCCCCGCCCTGGCCGCGCTGCACCAGGTCGGCATCCCGGTGGCCTTCAATTTCAGTGCCGACGTCGACCTGCGCGACCTCAAGCGCCACATCGGCTACTTCAGCCAGGGCGGCCTGGGCCTGCCGGACCCGGCGTACTACATCCGCACCGACCCGCCCACGCGCGACCTGCTGGGCCAGTACACCGCGTATGTGCAGAAGATCCTCGCACTGACCGGCACGCCCGACGACGAGCTCGCCGAACAGGCGCAGCAGGTGCTGGACCTGGAGACCCGCATCGCGCAGGTGACGCGCCCGCTGGCCCAGTTGCGCGATCCGCGCAGCAACTTCGCGCCGGTGGCGACGGCCGAGCTCGACAAGACGTACCCGAACCTCAAGCTGGGCGAGTTCCTGCAGGCGCAGTCGGTCACCGATGACACCGTGTCGATTGCCAACCCCGACCTGCTCGCGCAGATCGACGCGCTGGTGCGCGAGCTCAAGCCCGAACAGTGGAAGGCCTACCTGCGCTGGCGCGTGGGCGATGCCATGGCCCCGTATATGGCGCGCGCATGGCGGGATGCCAGCTTCGACTTCCGCGGCCGCGTGCTGGAAGGCCGCACCGCGCAACTGCCGCGCCAGCAGATGGTGCTGGATGCCATCAACCAGGCGGCCGGTCCGATGCTGGGCCGCGAATACGCGGCCCGCTACCTGCCGGCCGCCACCTCGGCCCGAGCGCAGGAAATCGCCACGGCTGTACGCAATGCCATGGGCGCCGCGCTCGACCGCGACACCCGCCTGGGCCCGCAGGCCAAGGCGGAGGCCAAGGCCAAGCTGGCGGCGATGAAGATCGAAGTGGGTACGCCGTCGCGCGACCTGGACTACACGATCCAGCCGATGGGCCGCGGCAGCTTCGGCGGCAACATGCTGATCGCCTCCACCTGGCACCACGCCCAGGAGATGCGCCGCATCGGCGGCGAGAATGCGGACCGCCGCTGGAACGTGTTGCCGCAGTACCCGGCGCTGGCCTACGACATCGCCCAGAACCGCTTGGTGGTGACGGCTGCGATGTTGCAGGCCCCGGTGCTGGACATGACGCTCGACACCGCCGCGCAGTACGGCAGCTTCGGCGCGCTGGTGGGCCACGAGATCAGCCACGGCTTCGATGCGCGCGGCCACCTGGTCGACGCCAGCGAACAGGTGCGCAGCTGGTGGACCCCGACGGAAACGGCCGCCTGGGACACGGTGGGCAATCGCGTGATCGCCCAGTACGGCGCGCTCGAGTACCCGGTGATCGAAGGCATCAAGGTCAATGGCGCCCAGACCCGCGACGAGAACATGGCGGACCTGGCGGGCATCGAGCTGGCGTGGGCGGCCTACCAGGCCGCACGACCGGATGCCCCGAAGGAGACCCGCGAGGACTTCTTCGACGGCTGGGCCTCGATCTGGGCCGAGCACATGAGCGAAGCCGAAGCCACCCGCCGCGCCGCCAGCAGCGTGCATGCGCCGGGCCAGTGGCGCACCAATGCCCCGCTGATGAACCTTCCGGGGTTTGCTGAAACCTTCGCCTGCAAGGCCAAGGCCGACATGCGTTTGGGCGACGACGCGCGCGTGGTGCTGTGGCCCTGACCGGCTCAACGCAACGGGCATGAAAAACGGCGCGGTCACCCGCGCCGTTTTTCTTTGTCGTTCCAGTGGGCTTCGCCATCGCAGATGGCTGATCGTGCGCCATCCCGGATCTCGTTCCGGGTGACCCCTCACCCGCCTCAGCGCACGATGCGCGGCCGCGGCGGTTTGCGGCGGCCGAAGGGTGGATGGCCGCGCCAGTAGCGGATCAGCAGCCAGCCGAACAACATGCCGCCCAAGTGGGCGAAGTGCGCCACGCCCGGCTGCAGCCCGGTAAAACCCAGCAGCAGCGCAATGGCGCCATAGACGATGACCAGCGTGCGCGCCTTCATCGGGATCGGCGGGATCAAGAGCATCACGCGCTGGTGCGGAAACAGCATGCCGTAGGCCAACAGCAGGCCGAACACCCCGCCCGAGGCACCCAACGTCGGATACGCCTGCCCGCCCTGCGACATCGCCCAGGCCCCGACCGCCAGCTGGCACAGCGCCGCGCCCAGCACGCACACTGCATAGAAGGTCAGGAAGCGCTTCTCGCCCCACGTGTGCTCGACCGGCGCGCCGAACATCAGCAGCGCCAGCATGTTGAACAACAGGTGGGCGATATCGCCATGCAGGAACGCGTAGGTGACCAGCTGCCAGGGCATGAAGCCGGCGCCCAGCGGCCACAGCATCAGCGGGCCGAGCGCGGCGCGCTCCAGCACGAGTTGCAGCAGGAATGCGATGCCGTTGGCGATCAGAAGGGCCCGCGTGACGGGCGGCAGATTGGAAAACATTTCGACTCCCGGGGGACGCGTCATGGTAGCCGTTGCATGGCGCGGGCCGCTTCACGCGGCGGTCGCGCACGCCGGTGCCAGAGGTGTCCGGTGCGGGTCAGGACGGCCCCCAGACCTGCTCGTCGACACTGGCGGCCGCGCGTTGCCCGCGGACGCGTCCCTGCTCGATCCGCACCCCTTCGGCCCGCAACCGCTTGCACTGCTCGCGGTACCCCTCCGAGCCCGCCGGAAAGGCCACCCGGCCGTCCGAGCGCAGGACGCGGTGCCAGGGGAGATCCGCCTCCGTATTGCCCGACAGCAGCCGCGCCACCCACCGTGCGCGGCCTGGCAGGCCGGCGCGTCGCGCCACCTCGCCGTAGCCGGCCACCTGCCCCGCCGGGATGGCTCGCACGGCCGCAAGGATGCGCCGCTGGGCATCGTGGGAGTCGTGGGTCTCCTGCATGCCGGTTAGGATAGGGGACTGCCCCGCGAATGGAGCCGCCCGTGCGCAATTTCGAATCGATCCGACGCCACATCAAGGCGGCCGGCTACCAGGTGACCATGCAGGACGACGACGTCGTCTGCATTGAACTGTCGCTGGAAAAAGGCACCCGGCACCAGGCGATCTTCCTGTCGGAACTCGACGACGACGACGGCCGCCCCTACCTGCGCGTCAGCACGGCGGTGGCCCCGACCACGGGCCTGGACGCGCGCCGCTCGCTGGTCTTCAACTGGCAGAGTCGCGTGGGCTACCTCGCCATCGGTGACATGGATGGGGTGCCGTACCTGCAGCTGTGCGAGAACCGGCCGTACGACGGGCTGGACGGCGCGGAAATCGACCGCCTGGTGCTGGAGATCGGCGGGCTGGGCGACCGCATGGAGCGGATGCTGTCGGCGGGCGGTGACCTGCTCTGACCCCCAACCGGCATCAGGTGCCGACCGCGACGCAATAAAAAAGGCCGCCCCGCAAGGGACGGCCTTTTTCGATGTCTGGTGGGCGGTACAGGGTTCGAACCTGTGACCCCTACCATGTCAAGGTAGTGCTCTACCGCTGAGCTAACCGCCCGTTCGCCGTCAGACACACCCGGCGAGGGGCGCGCAGTGTAGCCCGGGTCGTGGCGGGCGGCAACTGTCCCGGCGCGTCGATCAGGCCTGGGGCGGAATACGCAGGACCTGGCCCGGATAGATCCTGTCCGGGTCCTTCAGCATCGGCTGGTTCGCCTCGAAGATCCGCGGGTACTGGTTGGCTTCGCCGTACATCTTCTTGGCGATGCCCGACAGCGTGTCGCCGGATTCGACGGTGTAGGTCTTGCTGGTCCACTCGCCACCCGGGCTGCCCGCAGACGAGTGCGACTGCCCGGCCGAACCGCCGGCCGGCGTGGCACCGGCCGTCTTGACCTCCGCGACGGGCGGGCCGACCCGCAGGCGGTCGTCCACCCGGCCCACGCCCTCCACGTTGCCCACGATCAGCACCGCCTTTTCGCGGGTGTCCTGGTCGCGCACGGTACCGTCCATCACCACCGTGTCGCCCTCGAACCGGAGGCGGATGCCCGAGGGGTCGATCCCGTGCTCGCGCAGGTGCGTACTCAGCGGCTTGGTGGCACCTTCGGCGCCGCGGTCGTGGTCCTTGCCGAAGATCTTGCTGCCGGCGCCCTTGATGAAATCGAACAGGCCCATGGTCGTGCTCCAGTGCGGGGGAACGCGACCCTCGCACTGCTTCCGTGACGGAGCGGTCATGCCCCGCCACCGGCGCCTTAATGCAGGGCGACTTCCTTGATCTGGCGGATCTGGTCGCGCACGGAGGCCGCCTCCTCGAACTCCAGGTCGCGGGCATGTTTGTACATCTGCTGCTCCAGCGCCTTGATCCGCGCGGCGGCCTGCGACGGGTCCATGGACGCATAGTCCGTTGCGGGCTCGGCCGCCTTGCGCCCCTTGCCGCGCCCCTTGCCCTTCTCGGCATCGGGGTCGGCACGCGCGCCTTCCATGATGTCCATCACCGGACGGCTCACCGAACGCGGCGTGATGCCGTGTTCGGCGTTGTACTCGACCTGCTTGGCGCGGCGGCGGTCCGTCTCGTCGATGGCGGTCTGCATCGAACGGGTGACCTTGTCGGCGTACAGGATCGCCTTGCCGCGCACGTTTCGGGCCGCGCGGCCGATCGTCTGGATCAGCGACCCACCCGAACGCAGGAAGCCTTCCTTGTCGGCATCCAGGATGGCCACCAGCGACACCTCCGGCATGTCCAGGCCCTCGCGCAACAGGTTGATGCCCACCAGCACGTCGAACTTGCCCAGGCGCAGGTCGCGGATGATCTCCACGCGCTCCACGGTGTCGATGTCGCTGTGCAGGTAGCGCACGCGGATGCCGTGCTCGCCCAGGTACTCGGTGAGGTTCTCGGCCATGCGCTTGGTCAGCGTGGTGATCAGCACGCGGTCGCCCATCGCGACACGCTCGTTGATCTCGCCCAGCACGTCGTCCACCTGCGTGGCGACCGGCCGGATCTCCACCACGGGGTCGATCAGACCGGTGGGACGGACCACCAGCTCGACCACTTCGCCCTGCGACTTATCCAGCTCGTACGGCCCCGGCGTGGCAGACACGAAGATCGCGCGCGGCGACCGCCCTTCCCACTCCTCGAACTTGAGCGGTCGGTTGTCCAGCGCCGAGGGCAGCCGGAAGCCGAACTCCACCAGCGTTTCCTTGCGCGAGCGGTCGCCCTTGTACATCGCGCCGATCTGCGGAACCGTCACGTGCGACTCGTCGCAGACCAGCAGCGCGTCGGGCGGCAGGTAGTCGAACAGGCACGGCGGCGGCTCGCCCGGCATGTGGCCGGTGAGGTGCCGGCTGTAGTTCTCCACGCCGTTGCAGTATCCGACCTCCGCCAGCATCTCCAGATCGAACTGGGTGCGCTGGGCCAGGCGCTGCGCCTCGACCAGCTTGTTGGCCGAATACAGCTGCTCTAGGCGGACCTTGAGCTCGTCCTTGATGGCGTCGATGGCGTCCAACACGGTGCGGCGCGTGGTCACGTAGTGCGACTTGGGGTAGATCGTGTAGCGCGGCAGCTTGCGCAGCGCCTCTCCGGTGAGCGGGTCGAAGGCGGTGACCGACTCGATCTCGCCATCGAACAGCTCGATGCGGATGGCCTCGTCGTCGCTCTCGGCCGGGTGCACGTCGATCACCTCGCCGCGCACGCGGTAGGTACCGCGGCGCAGCTCAGTGTCGTTGCGGCTGTATTGCATCTCCGTGAGACGGCGGATCAGCTCGCGCTGGTCGATGCGCTCGCCGCGCACCATGTGCAGCACCATCCGGAAGTATTCGTTGGGGTCGCCCAGGCCGTAGATCGCAGAGACGGTGCAGACGATGATGGCGTCGCGGCGCTCCAGCAGGGCCTTGGTGGCCGACAGCCGCATCTGCTCGATGTGCTCGTTCACCGAACTGTCCTTCTCGATGAAGGTGTCGCTGGACGGGACGTAGGCCTCGGGCTGGTAGTAGTCGTAGTAGCTGACGAAGTATTCGACCGCGTTGTTCGGGAAAAACGACTTGAACTCGCCGTACAGCTGCGCGGCCAGGGTCTTGTTGGGCGCCATCACCAGCGTGGGCTTCTGCACCTGCTCGATCACATTGGCGATGGTGTAGGTCTTACCCGAACCCGTCACGCCCAGCAGCGTCTGGTGCGCGAGCCCGCCCTCGAACCCCTTTACCAGACGCTCGATCGCCGCCGGCTGGTCACCTGCGGGCTGGTACGGTGAGACGATCTGGAAACGGCCCTCCTGCACGACAGGCCTGTCGGCATGCGGCTGCACGGCGTCATTCATAGGCATCGGTCCCGGGGGCGGACAGGTCAGTGTAGCGAGCGCTTGAAGATGGGGGCGCCTGCGGGGTTTCCCTACCCCCTGTGCAGCACTGCCCCTCTGGGCACGCTGTGCCAGCCCCGGTCAGGCTTCCGTCCTTTACGGCCTGGATGCCTGCCATGCGCCCGAGGAAGGGCTTCACCCTGCTGGACCTGATCGTCGCGATGGCCATTGCCGGCCTGCTGCTCGGGCTCGGCGTGCCCGCGTTTTCGGGCACGATGGAGCGGGTTCGCACCGCCAATGCCCTCCACGCCATCAGCGCCTCGATGGCCGCGGCGAGAAGTACGGCGATCACACGCAACCATCCAGTGACCGTGTGCCCCAGCAGCGACGGCGCCTCCTGCCGGACCGATCGGAACTGGACGCACGGCTGGATCATCTTCCTGGACGCGGACCGGTCAGGCGCTCCGGCGACCGTTGCTGCGGTGCTGAAGGTGCAACAGGGGGTCGGACCCGGGATGGCCCTCTCCAGCTCATCGGGCCGGCACCGCGTACGGTATCTGCGCAATGGCTCCGCGGCCGGTACCAATCTGACGCTGCGCCTGTGCTCCAGGCACCTCGGGCGCGAGGTGGCCCACGCCATCGTCAGCAATACCGGCCGGCTCCGCACCCTCCGCCTGTCTCAAGGCGCCCCGTGCAGCTGAGTCAGGCCACCAGTCCCCGACATCCCTGCCCGCTTGACCCCCGGGCTGGGCCGTTTACAATGCGCATCCCCGCCCGAATAGCTCAGCCGGTTAGAGCACTTGACTGTTAATCAGGGGGTCGTTGGTTCGAGTCCAACTTCGGGCGCCAGATCAGAAAAAAAGCCGCCAGAGATGGCGGCTTTTTTTTGCGACAGGGCGAGATCACCCAAGACCTGCCCCGTAGAGATGCGACGGGAGCGTCACCAGCAATCCTGCGCCGGCACGCTCGTGCTGTGCGTCTTCCTCCCCGCCTGGTTAATCGTCAGGGTGCCACAACGGTCCTCAGCTTGGCCGTCCTCGGGCGTTGCCGTCAGCGTGAACGTGGTCGCAGCGGCGTTGACCTGGATGTCGTACTGCGGCGTCTCGCGGTCCGGCGGCAGCGTAAATGCCGCGTAGCTGTTGTTGACCGTAAACCACCTCTCCGCCATCTGGGCGTACTCCACAAGGTCCGCCTTGGCTTGGGCGCGACGCGACTTGCGCACCGAGTCCTGGTAGGACGGAATCGCGATCGCCGCGAGGATGCCCACTACGGCAACGACGATCATCAGCTCGATCAGTGTGAAACCACGTTGCAGACGGCGAGTCATTGACCCACAGGACAGCGCATTGTTCATTGGAATCCTCATCGAATCTGCCGCCACGACTGTCGGCCGCACGGACGATCAAGGTAAAGCGGCTTAGATTCGCCCGACTGAACCACCATATTGCAT
>CBIHLN010000039.1:0-22886 GCA_966210725.1 uncultured Lysobacter sp.
CGCCGGCGGCCTTGTTGCCGTAGAAGCTGCACTCGTGCAGCGGGCCGGTGTAGCCAGCGGCGTCGCACAGCGACTTGTAGAACTGGAACTGCAGCACGTGCGCCAGGAAGTAGCGGGTGTACGGCGTGTTGCCCGGGACGTGGTACTTGGCGCCCGGGTCGAAGAACTCCTCGCCGCGCGCGTCGACCGGAGCCACGCCCTGGTACTGCGCCTTCAGGTCCCACCAGGCTTTGTTGTACTGGCCCGGCTCGATCGTGCCGTCGAACACGCCCCAGCGCCACCGGTCGATCATCAGGCCGAACGGCAGGAACGCCACCTTGGCCAGCGCCATGCGCATCTGCGCGTTGATCAGCGCCTCCTCGCTCTGCTGCTGCTCGCCCACCAGGTCGATCGACTGCAGGTACTCCGGCGTCATCGCCAGCACCACCGTGTCGCCGATGGCCTCATGGAAGCCGTCGTGCGCGCCGGTCTGGAACACCGGCGGCAGCTCGTTGTAGGCCAGGTAGTAATAGACGTGGCCCAGCTCGTGGTAGATGGTGGTGAAGTCTTCCTCGTTGGGCTTGATGCACATCTTGGTGCGCACGTCGCCCTTCATGTCCATGTCCCAGGCGCTGGCGTGGCAGACCACGTTGCGGTCGCGGGGCTTGATGAACTGGGTCTTCTCCCAGTAGCTGTCGGGCAGCTCGGGCATGCCCAGCGACACGTAGAAATCCTCGGCGCGCTCGGTCATCTGGCGCGCGGTCGCCAGCATGGCGTCCTGCTCGATCTGTGCCAGTGCGGTGGCGTCCCGATCGCCGCCCTGGCGGGTCAGCGCGGCGGCGAAGTTCTGCTGGTACTGCGCTTCCAGCGCGCCTGTGATGTCCAGGCTGCCGGCATTCTCGTACGGGGCGAGGATGTCCCACAGGTTGCCCCAGTCCTGTTGCCACATGTTGCCCATCAGGTGCGCCGGCAGCATGCCGCCGTCGACCTTGCCGCGCTCGGCGCCGTACTCGGTCTCCAGGCGGGTGCGTGCGTAGCAGTGCAGCTGCTCGTACAGCGGCTTGACCTGGCCCCACAGGCGGTCGGTCTCCGCCGCCATCTCGACCGGGCTCATGTCATAGCCCGAACGCCACATCTCGCCGGCGTCGGCGTAGCCCATTTCGCCCGCGCCTTCGTTCACCAGCTGCACGAAGCGGGTGTAGTCCTCGCGCATCGGCTGGGCAATGGTGTGCCAGCCGCGCCAGGCATCGAGCTGGGCGTCGTAGTCGCGGTTGCCGCGCAACACGTCTTCCAGCTGGCCCAGCTGGCGGCAGGTGCGGTTGTCGCCTTCGCCGGTGCAGTACTCGCCGGCGCCGTACATGCCTTCCATCTTGGCGACCAGCCGGGTCAGCTCGGCGAGCTTCTCGGGGTCCTTCGGCGCGGGCATCGCGGTTGCGAGCTTCAGCAGCTGGATGGTCCGCGCGGTCTGCGGCGACATGTCCTGGCCTTCGAACCGGCGGGCCTGTTCGACCCACTGGTTGAGCTTGGACAGGTACTGCTCGTTGGCCTTGGCCGCCAGGAACTGCGTATCGTCGGTGATGTAGGTCGACGACAGCCACTGCGGCTTGGTGATCTCCGGCTGCATCCGCATGATCTCGTCGTTCACGCGGGCCGCGAACTGGTCGGCCGTCTCGCCCTCCGTTGCGGTCGCCTGCGGCGCGGTGCCGGTCGCGTCGGGTGCTTCATCGCGTTTGCACGCGGACAGGGTCAGGACGGCGGCCGTGATGCTGAGCGCGAGCAACGCGCGGACGGGTTTCATGGGTGAATGTCTCCGGATACGACTCGCGCTGGATGCGCCGAGCCCCGAAGGCTAGTGGGGGGCTCGGGGCGGTGCAAGTGAACCGACGGCGCCGCGCCCGGGCGAAGGGCCGGGCGGACCTGTGTGCCAGGCCGCTGAATCAGGCCGCGATCGCGGCGGCCCCGTCGCCAATGGAGGCCAGCAGGCCACGGTCCTGCAGCCAGGCCCGCGCATCCTCGGCGTCGCGCTCGAACCACGCCCGGGTGGAGCCCATGCGGAAGGTGTAGCCCCAGGCATCCATGTCGGCCATCAGGCGGTCACGGCCCACGCCGGGCAGGGCGTCGGCGAGGACAATCTGCAGGTAGCAGGCCGCGTCCTCTTCTTCCTGGCAGTCGGTGGCGTCGGTATGGACACCGGCGCGGCGCTCGGCCGGCATCACGACCAGGTGGCAGGCCTCGTGCAGCAGCGAGTGGACCGGCGTGTCGGCGCGGGCGAAGACGTCGCAGCCGATCAGCCCGGCTTCGCTGTCGCCCCAGTAGCTGCCGGGGATCGCCTCGTCGTCGGGCACGCGCACCAGCCGCAGGCCGTATCCGGCGAGCAGGGCGGCGGAGGCATCGAAGCCGATGTCGGCGAGGGTGAGCATGCGCGTACGTGTGTAGGAGCGGCTTCAGCCGCGATCGGAAGGTGTCGGCCCGCGCCGGTTCCGGATCGCGGCTGACGCCGCTCCTACATGGGACATCAACCGTTGGCGACGGCCCGCGGCTCGTCCTTGTCGGGCAACGCCACCGAGATGTCGAGCACCTTGTTGTCGCCTTCGCCCAGCAGGTCGACCTTGACCGACTCGGCATCGACGTTGACGTACTTGCGGATCACCTCGAGCAGCTCGCGCTGCAGCATCGGGAGGTAGTCCGGGCCGCCGCGGCCGGCACGCTCGTGGGCGACGATGATCCGGAGCCGGTCCTTGGCGACGGAGGCGGTCTGCTTCTTGGTCAGCAGGAAGTCGAACAGGCCCATGTGCTTACCCTCCGAAGATCTTGCTGAAGAAGCCCTTCTTCTCGGCATGCGTGAAGCGCATCGGGCGGGTGTCCCCCAGCAGGCGGGCCACGGCATCGTCGTAGGCCTGTGCGGCGTCGGACTCGGTATCCAGGATGACCGGCTCGCCCTTGTTGGAGGCGTTGAGCACGTCGCCGGACTCCGGGATCACGCCGACGCTCTTGAGACCGAGGATCTCCTCGACGTCGCCGATGCTCAGCATCTCGCCGGTTTCCACGCGCTTGGGGCTGTAGCGGGTCAGCAGCAGGTGCTCCTTGACGCGCTCGCCGTTCTCGGCGCGCCGGGTCTTGGACGAGAGCAGGCCCAGGATGCGGTCGGAGTCGCGCACGGACGACACTTCCGGGTTGACCACGACCACGGCCTGGTCGGCAAAGTACATCGCCAGGAACGCGCCCTTCTCGATGCCGGCGGGGGAGTCGCAGACGATGTAGTCGAAACCGTCCGCGGCGAGGTCGTCGAGCACCTTCTGCACGCCTTCCTTGGTCAGCGCGTCCTTGTCGCGGGTCTGCGACGCAGCCAGCACGTGCAGGTTGTCGAAGCGCTTGTCCTTGATCAGCGACTGCTTGAGGGTCGCCTCGCCGTTGACCACGTTGACGAAGTCGTACACCACGCGGCGCTCGCAGCCCATGATCAGGTCGAGGTTGCGCAGGCCCACGTCGAAGTCGATGACGGCGACCTTGTGGCCGCGGCGCGCGAGTCCGCACGCAAGGCTGGCGCTGGTCGTGGTCTTGCCGACGCCGCCTTTGCCCGAGGTGACTACGATGATTTCGGCCAAGTTCGAATCCTCCAGTGGTGCGGCGTCAATCCAGCGCCGCGATGTTGAGTTGCCCGTCTTCGAGCCAGGCCTGCACGGCCTTGCCGCGCAGGTCCTTCGGGATGTCTTCGAGCACCTTGTAGTGCCCGGCGATGGCCACGAGTTCGGCATGGAACTCGCGGCAGAAGATGCGCGCCTTTTCGTTGCCCTGCGCGCCGGCCAGGGCACGACCGCGCAGGGGGCCGTAGATATGCACCGAACCGTCGGCGATGACTTCGGCGCCGGCGCCGACCGAGGTCAGCACGGTGAGGTCGCGGTTGTCGGCATAGACCTGCTGGCCCGAGCGCACGGGCGCGGACTGGATCAGGCCGGGTGAGGCGACGGGTGCGGCCGGCGGCGCGCTGGCCTCGCGGCGCTGCGGTGCCTCGGCCGGCGCGGGGGCCGGCGCGGCAGGTGCGGGTGCGGCAGCGGGCGCTGCATCAGCGTCGGCGCGTTCGTACTGGGCGCGGAACTTGGCCAGCAGCGGCAGGTCGAGTTGTTCGGCGAGGCGCTCGGTCTCGCTGGTGCCGTACGCCAGGGCCACCGGCAGCACGCCGGCGCCGCGCAGGCCGTCGATCAGGCTGCGCGCGGTGGTGAGGTCGGGGGTCTGCGCCAGGCCGCCGAAATCGAGCACGACCGCGGCGCGCGCGAACAGCTTCGGCGCGCGCTGCACCCGGCCGCGCATTTCGTCGACGAGTCGCTCGACATCCAGCGTGCGCACGCGCAGGTTGGCGATGCCAACCTGGCCGATCTTCAGTTCACCCGCCTGTTCGAAGTCCATCACGGCGCTCATGCGGTGCCCGTCGGACGGGGGGCGTCGACCGGCGCCCGGCGGGGCTGCATGATCCACGGGGCATCCGGCAGCGCGTCGCCGTATGTCTCGCGCACCCACGGGTAGCTGCACAGCGACTTCATGAGCATGGCCGCGCGGATGCCCGACTCGGGCATCACATGCTGCCCGACCTCGCGGAAGCCGAAACTGCCGTGGAACAGCAGCACCGGGTCGTTGGCGCCTTCCAGGAACACCTCGCATGCCATCTGCGGGTAGCGCAGTTCCGAGTAGCTCTGCGCATCGGCATACAGCGCGCGGCCGACGCCGCCGCCGCGGCGGCGGCTGGCCACCACGATGCGGTCGATGTAGAAGAAGTCCGGATAGCGCTCGCGGAACCAGCGGAAGTTGCTGCTGTCGTGCTCGGCGGAGGCGGCCACACCGATCAGGAAACCCGCCATCGTCCCGTCGCGTTCGGCGATGCGGAAATACTCGGCGTGGTCGAAAAAGCGGCGCAGTTTCGTGGCGTCCAGCGGCAGGATGGCGGGTCCGGCGGCGTTGTTGAGGGCAAGGACGGAATCCAGCTCGTGCTCGCGCACGTCGCGGACGACGATCGACATTCCGGAGCTCCAGTGTTCTGCGACGCGGTACAGCAACGCCGCCGGGCAGGGCCGGCGGCCGGGCGATTATCGCATGGCGACCCGGCTGCGGCGACTGCGACAGGCCGTGTCCGGCGGGGTCGGGCATGACTTTCGGATGGCTCCCGGCGGCCTGCATACCGCTAGCATGCAGCGATGTTGAACCGCCTGAACCATTCCCGACTGCTGCGCTACGCCGGCCTGTTCACGTGGGCGATGGTCGGCTTCCCGCTGTTGTCGTTGACGATCCAGCCGCTGGGCGACGACCTGGGCATCGCCGAGGAGGCCTTTGGCGCGCTGCGGGTGGGCTGGACGATCTGGGCCCTCTACTTCTCGTTCGGCCTCAGCTACAGCTGGGTCACCCGCAACCTCGGGGCACGCCGCGCCAACCTGTTCGACTATGCGCTGCTGGTGGTGCTCACCGGGACCGCGATCGCGATCAGCTACTACAGCGGCAGTGGCCTGGGCAGCATCCTCCTGATGGTGGTGGCCTGCGTACTGCCGTGGCTGCTGCCCATGCCCGTGGGCGTGGCGTGGCTGGTGCTGAGCCAGTTCGTGGTGGTCCCGGTATACGTGCGCGGGCTCGACTTCACCTGGCCGGAGGCGTTGATGCAGTCGGCGCTCTACGCCGGCTTCTGCGCATTCGTGTTCGTGACCAGCCTGGTCGCGCGCCAGCAGGCGCAGGCGCGCGAGGAGCAGCGTCGCCTCAACGCCGAATTGCGCGCCACCCGCGTGCTGCTGGCCGAAAGCGCCCGCGTCAACGAGCGCACGCGCATCTCGCGCGAGCTGCACGACCTGCTGGGCCACCACCTCACCGCGCTCAGCCTCAACCTGGAAGTGGCCGGCCATCTCTCCGAAGGGCGGGTCAAAGAGCATGTGCAGCAGGCGCATACGCTGGCCCGGCTCCTGCTGACCGACGTGCGCGAGGCGGTCAGCCACCTGCGAGATGGCGGTGCGATCGATCTCGAAGCGGCGTTGCGCCCGCTCGCCGAGAACGTGCCCTCGCTCCAGATCCACATGGACATCGAGTCGCCGCTGACCATGGACGACCCGGAGCGCGCGCACGTCCTGCTGCGCTGCACGCAGGAGGTCATCACCAACGCGGTACGCCACGCGGCGGCGCGCAACCTGTGGATCAGGGCGCACCGCGAGGAGGCCATGATCGCCATGACGGCCCGCGACGACGGCCGCGGCGCGGATGCCTTCGTGGCCGGCAACGGCCTTCGCGGCATGCGCGAGCGGCTGGCGCAATATGGCGGCCACCTCGAAATCAAGACCCGGCCTCAGGAGGGCTTCTGCCTCCACCTGATGTTGCCGGCATCGGCGGCCCCCACCGCCGTCCCCGAAGGAGTGATCGCATGATCCGTGTGATGCTTGTTGACGACCAGACCCTCGTGCGCCAGGGCGTCCGCTCGCTGCTGGCGCTGGCCGAAGGCATCGAGGTGATCGCCGAGGCCGGCGATGGCCGCCAGGCCATCGAAATGGTGCCCCAGGTCAATCCCGACGTGGTGCTGATGGACATGCGCATGCCGGTGATGTCCGGCCTGGAGGCACTGCAGGCGCTGGCACGGACCAACAGCCTGCCGCCCACCATCATCCTCACCACGTTCGACGACGACCAGCTGGTGCTGGCCGGACTGAAGGCGGGGGCCAAGGGCTACCTGCTCAAGGACGTGTCGCTGGAGCAGCTGGTCGGGGCGATACAGACGGTGTCGGCCGGGGGTTCGCTGGTGCAGCCGGCCGTGACCCAGCGGCTGCTGTCGGGGCTGGAGCACATGCGCAACGACTTCGTCAGCCTGGACCGGCCGGACCCGCTGACCGAGCGCGAGACCGAGATCCTGCGCCTGATGGCCGGCGGTTTTTCCAACAAGGAGATCGCCAATTCGCTGGGCGTGGCCGAGGGCACCATCAAGAACCACGTTTCCAACATCCTGAGCAAGCTGGGCGTGCGCGACCGCACCCGGGCGGTGCTCAAGGCCTTCGAGCTCCAACTGGTCTGAAGGCCGCATCCGCGGCCCGGCCGTCCGGGCACGCGTGCGTGTCGCCCCGTTGCGGCGCCAACACCGGCTCGTTCAGCTGGGCGTCGCCGGTGGCGTGGCGCGCTGACATCGCCGTGTCGTACCGTTCCCGCTCCCGGAGTCGAGGTGCCCGCCATGCCGGGCAAGGCCCTGACGCCCACGAGCTGTTCCACTGCTGCTTCGTCCCCGCCATCCTTGCTAGGATTATGGGTCTGCGTCCCGGTCTGGTCCCGGGTCGGCCCTGGAGAACCTGAATGACCCGTCTGATCGAGATCCTGATTTCGTTGGCCATCGTGGCCGCGCTGTTCCTGGTCGTGGGCGTGCTGCTGCCCGGCAGCCGCCACCACCAAGAGAGCGTGGAAACCAACCGCAAGCTGACCATCGTGTACGACACGATCAACAGCCTGCGCCGTTTCGAGGATTGGAACCCGCTGGTGCTGCGCGATCCGAACATCCAGATCGAGAAGTCGGGCCCGGACTCGGGCGTCGGCGCGCGCCTGGAGTACAGCTCCGACACCAACCTGGGCGAAGGCAGCTGGGAAATCGTCGCCAACGAGCCGCGCAAGAGCGTGAGCTTCGCGCTGACCGACCCGGAGCCGGGCAGCAACAAGCGCACCACCTACAGCCTGAAGCCGACCGGCCGCGCCGGCCGCAACGTCGAGATCACCCAGACCTACGACGTCGATTACGGATGGAACCTGCTGGGCCGCTACGCCGGCATGTACGTCAGCAGCAATGTCGGTTCGGACATGCGCCTTGGCCTGCAGCGCCTGAGCAACATGCTGGCGGCCGTGCCGAACTACGACTACGCCGACCTGAGCAAGGACGACCCGGAGATGGCGCCGCGCCTGCAGGACCGCCCGGCGGAGAACCTGCTGTTCGTGGCCGCGGCCGTGCCGCGTGACAACGAGGCGGTCGCCAAGCAGATGCTGTCGAACCTGGAGTGGATCCGCCGCGTGATGGCGTCCAACAACCTAGAGGCGGCGGGCCCGGTGCGCATCATCACCAACGAATTCGGCGCCGAGAGCTACTCGTTCGACGTCGCCATGCCGGTGCGCAAGCGCTCGGGCGGTTCGAGCGACGACGAGCAGGACGACAACGCCGACGCCGCGGACGAGGGCGACGAGGCCGCGGAGGCCGTCGAAACCGAAGTGACTGCGGTCGAGTACCCGGAGCTGACCGGCCTGAAGCTGGACGGCCCGGTCGAGTACCGCCGTTCGCCGGCCAGCCAGATCGCGATGGTGCCCTTCAAGGGCCACATGGCCAACCTCTCGGTGGTGCGCGACGCGCTGCGCGCCTGGGCGCTGACCCAGGGCTTCGAGACCGCCGAGCGTCCGTACGAGCTGTGGAAGTCGGGGATCGAGGGCGGCTTCAAGGAAGACGGCGAGTTCGAGGTCGTCTGGGCCGTTCGCTGATCCGCACCCGGAAATCGGCATGACCGGAAACGCCGCGCAGCCATGCGCGGCGTTTTCTTTTGGGGGGCTACGCCCCTGCAGGAGCGGCTTCAGCCGCGATCAGGCGTGCGGCGGAGTGCGTCCGCGGGTTCCTGCATGGCGACCGCATCGCACCACACGATCCGACCCCGCGCCGCTGCTATCGTGGGTGCCCGCCCTGCAGCCTGTTTCCATGTCCGACCTGACGACTCCGCTTCAGCGCGAAACCGCGTGGCGCCGCCTCCTTCCGGCTGCCGGGGCGCTGCTTGCCGCGGCGGCCGTCGCGCTGTCGGCCTACGCCGCGCATGCCAGCGACGGCGCGGCCCAGGCCCGGCTTCAACAGGCCGCGCTGATGGCGTTCGGGCATGGCATCGCATTGGCGGTGCTCGGCCTGCAACCCGCGAGGGCGGTCGTGCACGGGATGCTCGCCGCGATGCTGCTCGGCGTGTTGCTGTTTTCCGGCAGCCTGGTCCTGGCGCACCTGCTGAACTGGCCGACCCGGCTTGCGCCCCTGGGCGGGGGGCTGATGATCGTGTCGTGGATCGGCCTGGCGGCCGTCATCGCAAGCGGCCGGTGGCGTGACTGACATGGCACGCGGGTTCGACACCGATGCCGCGCATGCCTACCTGGTCCGTCGCGATCGCCGCCTGGCCACCTGGATGCGTCGGATCGGGCCGATCGCGGCGGATCCGCGCTGGCGCGCGCGCTTCGACCCGGTGGATGCGCTGGCGCGCGCGATCCTGTTCCAGCAGCTCAGCGGCAAGGCGGCCTCGACCATCGTCGGCCGCGTCGAGGCCGCCATCGGCAGCCGGCGTCTGCATGCGGACACCCTG
This sequence comes from uncultured Lysobacter sp., assembly GCA_966210725.1. Lineage (GTDB taxonomy): Bacteria > Pseudomonadota > Gammaproteobacteria > Xanthomonadales > Xanthomonadaceae > Lysobacter_C. Next base: position 9,294 of record CBIHLN010000039.1, read on the forward strand.
GCCACCGTCGACGATGCCACCCTGCGCGCCTGTGGCGTCTCGGGCAACAAGGCGCGCGCGCTGCGCGACCTGGCCGCGCGCGAGGCCGCGGGGGAGATCCCGACGCTGCGCCGGATGGCCCGCATGGACGAGGAGGCCATCATCGCCGCGCTGGTGCCCACCCGCGGGATCGGCCGGTGGACGGTGGAGATGATGTTGATGTTCCGCCTCGGCCGCCCGGACGTGCTGCCGCTGGACGACCTGGGCATCCGTAAAGGTGCCCAGGTGGTCGATGGTGTTCATGCAATGCCCACGCCACGCGAACTGGCCGAACGCGGCGAACGCTGGGGCCCGTACAGGACCTACGCCAGCCTCTACCTGTGGCGCATCGCCGATGAGCGCGGGCCGGCGGCCAGGCAGACGCCCCGCTCGCAGGAGTAGCCGTCCTCACCCCGCGCTGTCAGCCCGGATGACGCAAGGGGCTGGCTTGCCTCGCTGCCCACTTTGGAGCGGATTCCCGGCCGTGCCCGGAATGGCAATGTGAAGTGGCCGCGATCCCGTCCGCCTGAGTCCACTGGCCCCGTCCGCAGCCATTCGCAGGCCGGGTTGGCTACGTCACGCCATCGGATGCAGGGGACGCAATGGGGCATGGGGCCCTCATGCGCCACGATCGGGTGACAGCGTCAGCCGGCCAGGCCTGCGCGCAGCAGCAACGAGGCCGGCCGTCCCGTATCCGGATGCAGCGGCTCCTCCATCGCCAGCAATTGCAGACCGCACCCGTGCAGCACCTTCAACCATCCGGACAAGGTGCGGAAGTACCAGGGAGCGGGGTCGGCGAAGTCGCCGTCGCAGCCGGCCCAGCTGCCTTCGCGCCAGCCATCCCGGTAGGACGCATCGCCGCAGGCCGTGCACGGGTGAAGCGTCTGCACCAGCACCTCGCCGCCGGCGGAAAGCATGTGCCGCATCGACGCCAGTGCAGCGCGGGTGCGTGTGTCGCCGATCAGCGAGAAGTTGAAGACGGCCACGTCGAACCGTCCGAGTCCCGCTTGCGCGAGACACGCGTAGTCGCACACATGAAACGTTGCGCGGCTGCCATGTCGCGCGCCTGCGGCGTCTACCAGTGCGGAGACCGTGTCCACGCCTGTCACCGTCCAGCCTGCCGCGGCGAACGCCCCTGACAGCCAGCCTTCTCCGCAGCCGGCATCCAGCAGCGTTCCCGGCGTGCGATGGCGCAGCGCCGCGAGGATGGCCCCGTCCGTCACCCGTCGCCGGCTCTCGATCCGTCCTGCACGCACCGTATCGGTCCACGGCTGCGCGTTGGCCTGCCAACTGGCGAGGATGCGGTGCTCGGCGTCCTCCGCCTGCGTGGTCATGGCGCAGCCGCTGGCTGCCAGCACCAGTGCCACGGCTCGTAGACGATGCCGTGCGGGTTGTCGCGCGGATAGCTCATGCTGAAACCGTGGGTGGAGGCGTTGTCGGTCAGCCAGCCGAACGCCGGCGTGGCCTCGAACGACTCTTCCGCGGCCGGCTCGCCCGGCATGCTGATATCAAGCGCGCGGCCGGAATGGTGTTCGCTGTAGCCGGGGGCGGCGTTGACGGCGAGCACCTCGTCGACGGTCTGCCCGCGTTCCAACTTGCGTTCGAAAATGCCCAGCTGGTAATCGTGGCTGCGGTAGCCCGAAATGGCCTCCAGCACAATGCCGTCGCGGCGCGCGGCCGCCTGCAGATGGGTCCACGCGCGCGCGGCGGGCTCGACCAGCCAGAGCGGACGGCGGTAGCGGTCGAACCCGGCCAGCGCCAGCCAGTCGGGTTCGGCGACCAGCGCCAGGCCGGTGCGCTGCGCGTATCCCTCGTCCAGACCCAGTGCATCCAGTCGGGACTCCAGCGCGTCGAGCGGCAGTTCGCGGATGCGTTCGATGCCCGGCCGTCGATGGGGCGGGTGGATCTCGATGGCGTCCAGCGCCTCGTCCAGCCCGGGCTCGTGCCGGAGGCGCGGCACCAGCGGCATCAACCCCTCAGACAGGTCCGCCGCCAGGAAACGGCCGTCGCGCTTGCGTCGCAGAACGTGGCGCGCACGCGACAGCAGGCGCGCATCGTGGCTGCTGCGCGCGCGCAACAGGCCGCCCGGCCAGACCTCGATCCGGGGCGTATTGATCAGGTGGAGCGGCTGGCCTCGCATGGGCTCAGGGTAGCGCCGGGGTGCCGGCGCCGCCACGGACCGGCAGCGGTCAGCCGGCCTTCTTGAACACCGCCAGCGCGGCCATCATCGGCCCGGTCACCGCGACGTTCACCAGCTCCCACCCCTGCAGTCCCATGCGGTTGAGCGTCTCTTCCATGGTCTCGGCCTTGAAGCCGCCCATGATGCCGGGTTTGATCTCCACCACCTTGTACGTCCAGCGTGCACTCATTGTCCTGCGTCCTTTTCGTCGTCTTTTTCGGGGGCCGGGGTCGGGATCCGGCCGGCTTTGCGCAGCGCGTCGCGCAGCACGTACTCGATCTGCGCGTTGAGGCTGCGCAACTCATCGTCGGCCCAGCGCTGGGCGGCCTCCAGCACCTGGGCATTGATCCGCAGCGGGTAGGCCTTCTTCTGGCTCATCGCCGGCCTGATCGCGTCCCGGCGCTGCGATCGGCCCCGTCCACGCGCGGGGCGCGGGCCACCGTCAGGATCAACGCGACCGCCAACCCGTTGACCGCCAGCAGCAATGCGATCACCACGCCGGTGATGCGCGCTTCGTCGGCACCGGCCCAGGCCAGGCCGGTGGCACCCAGCAGCATGCTGAAGCCGACCGCGGCCAGCAGGGCGCCCAGGCGCCGTGCGAGGCGGTCGGGGTCGCGGACACGGCGGGCATCCAGGCCGTTGACCAGATGCAGGCGCCCGCCGCGCACCAGCCCGGCGATCAGAAAGACCGGCATCGCACTCAGGGCCATGGCGGCGGGGGCGATGTAGCGTTCCCAGTCCATCGTCGGGTCCTCAGTACAGGCTGCCGGTGTTGACGATCGGCTGCGTGCTGCGGTCGCTGCACAGCACCACCAGCAGGTTGCTGACCATCGCCGCCTTGCGCTCTTCGTCAAGCTGCACGACATCGTTCTTCTGCAGTTCGGCCAAGGCCATCTCGACCATGCCCACGGCGCCGGCGACGATCCGGGTGCGCGCGGCGATCACCGCGTTGGCCTGCTGCCGCTGCAGCATGGCGTGCGCGATTTCCGGCGCGTAGGCCAGGTGGCTGATGCGCGCGTCGATGACGTCCACGCCGGCCTCGGTCAGGCGCTCGTCCAGCTGTTCCTTGAGCCGCTCGCTGATCTCGACCGGGTGGCTGCGCAGCGAGACCTGGTTCTCCTCGTGCTGGTCGTAGGGGTAGCTGGTGGCCATGGCGCGCAGCGCGGCCTCGGACTGGATGTGCACGAAGCTCTCGTAGTCGTCGACGTTGAACACCGCCTCGGCCGAGTCGACCACCTTCCACACGATCACCGCGGCGATCTCGATCGGGCTGCCGTCCAGCTCGTTGACCTTGAGCTTGCCGCTCTCGAAGTTGCGCACGCGCAGGGACACCTTGCGCTTGGAGAAGAAGGGGTTGTTCCAGCGCAGGCCGTTGTCGTGGACGGTGCCCACGTACTTGCCGAACAGGCTGAGCACCGCCGACTGGTTGGGCTCGACCATGTACAGGCCGAACAGCAGGAAGAACGCCACGATGCCGCCCAGCACCGACAGGATGGCGGTCGCCGGGCTGTCGCCGGCCACGCCGTTGAACAGCATCACCGCCGCGGCGACCAGGGCCAGCAGCAGCACGAGCAGCACCGGGATACCGGGCAGGGAGCGGGTGGGGTTCTCTTTCATGGCCGGCCTCGTCGGTTGGGATGGTTGATTATTGATATCAAATTGATATCACGTCAACAGCCGTTCGTCGGCATCGCCCCTGTGCCGCGGACGGGCTGTGGGGCGTCGCGGCTGTCGTGCGCACGCCCGCTTTCTAACGGCGTATCCGGTCACGGCCACGCCCGCCGCCGCTGCAGGGGCGGCGGAAGCCCCCGTGTTTCAGGGCGTGATGCGGTACAGCGGCGCGGGCACGAATTCGCCCGTGGCGTACAGCACGGACCCGTCGGTCGCCCAGCCCAGGGCCTCGGCCTGCGGCAGGGGCGGGAGGTCGCTGACCTGCGGCGGGCCGGCGACGGCCTCCCCCCAGCCGCCCTCACCGCGGCCATAGAGCAACAGGTATCGGTAGGTCATCACCGCCAGCATGCGCCCGTCGGGCGCGATGTCGGCGGCGGTGACGTGGCGGTCGTACTGGGCGCGGCCGGTGTCGTTCTGCTCGGCGGGCGAGGGCGGCGGCATGCCCGCCAGTTCGCCCAGCGGGCGTGCGGTCTGCATCTCGCCTGCGGTGGGGCGCAACGGCAGCGAGAAAAGTTCGGGCGGTTCGCGCTTCTTCGACACCAGCAGGATTTCGCCGCGCGCCGCGTCGACGGCGATGGCTTCGCAGTCGCGCGGCCCGTCCGGCCAGCGGAAGGCGATGGACCACGCCGGCGTAAGGCGCGCGTTCTCCAGGGCGGCCGGTTCCTCGATCACGTGCAGCTGCAGGCTGCGCCGCAGGCCGCCGTTGTCGCCGGTATCGGCCAGCATCAGGTAGCGGCGGCCGTCCAGTTCGAACGCGGCGATGTCCTCCCAGTCGGTCTTGGTCACGCCCTCGACATGGAATGTCGCCTGCCGCCGCCCGCCCGCGCTGACGGCGAACAGCCGCGCGGGATTGCCGCCGTCGTCGTGCAGCCACAGCACGCCATTGTGCCGGCGCGAGGCGGCCAGGCCGCTGATCTCGTCCATCTGCGGGTCCAGCAGCAGGCCGGCCAGCGTCGCGCCGGGCGCGCCGTCGTCGGGGCGCGCGCAGGCCGTTGCCAGCAGCAGCGCGGCGAGGGCGCAGGCGGTGCGCAGCCGGACGGTCCGGTGCGGGCGGTAGTGGGGTCCCCGTGGCATCGGCGGAAGCATCGCACGCCTCCCGCGCCGGCCAAAGGGCCCGTTGCAGCGACGGTAGACTGTGCGGCCGTCCGCATCCCTGTCCGGAGCCCCGATGACCACCCTCGGCACCCCGCTGTCCCCGCATGCCTTCCGCGTCCTGCTGCTCGGCTCCGGGGAACTGGGCAAGGAGGTGGCCATCGAACTCCAGCGCTTCGGGGTGGAGGTGGTCGCCGCCGACCGCTACGCCGACGCGCCGGCCATGCAGGTCGCGCACCGCAGCCATGTGCTGGACATGCTCGACGGCGCCGCGGTGCGCGCGCTGGTCGAGGCCGAGCGCCCGCACCTGGTCGTGCCGGAGATCGAAGCGATCCACACCGAAACCCTGGTTGCGCTGGAGCAGGCGTTCGAGCGCGAGGGGCGCGACACCCGCGTCATCCCGACGGCGCGCGCCGCGCGCCTGACGATGGACCGCGAAGGCATCCGCAGGCTGGCGGCCGAAACGCTGGGGCTGCCCACGTCCACCTACCGCTTCGTCGACACGGCCGAGGCCTACCGCGACGCCGTCGCGCAGATCGGCGTGCCGTGCGTGGTCAAACCGGTGATGTCGTCCTCGGGCAAGGGCCAGAGCCTGGTGCGGACCGCGGACGACATCGATCGCGCCTGGACCTACGCGCAGACCGGCGGTCGCGCCGGCGCCGGGCGGGTCATCGTCGAGGGCTTTGTGGATTTCGACTACGAGATCACCCTGCTGACGGTGCGCCACGCCGGCGGGACCGCGTTCTGCCCGCCGATCGGCCACCTGCAGCGCGACGGCGACTACCGCGAAAGCTGGCAGCCGCAGCCGATGTCCCCGCTGGCGCTGGAGCGCGCGCAGGCGGTGGCACGGGCGATCACCGACGACCTCGGCGGTTGGGGCGTGTTCGGCGTGGAGCTGTTCGTGAAGGGCGACGAGGTGTGGTTCTCGGAGGTGTCGCCGCGGCCGCATGACACCGGCCTGGTAACGCTGGCCTCCCAGGAGCTGAGTGAATTCGCGCTCCACGCCCGCGCGATCCTCGGCCTGCCGTTGTCGGTGGGCACCGACGGCAACGTGCCGCTCAAGACGGTCGCTGCGTCGTGTGCGGTGCTGGCCGAGGGGCATGGTGTACCCGTGTTCTCGGGTGTCGACGCCGCGCTCGCACGCCCGGGGACACACTTGCGGCTGTTCGGCAAACCGCGCGTGGAAGGCCAGCGCCGGGTCGCGGTGACGCTGGCCCCCGGCGAGGACGTGGACGCGGCACGCGCCGATGCACGCGACGCGGCGCAGGCGCTCCACGTCGAACTGCGGTGAGCCGCGCCCCCTTTTCCCAGGAGTTCCGATGAACGACCTCAACGGCTACGCCGTGTTCTTCTTTCCGCAGGCGCTCGAAGCGCTGGGCGACGCCATCAAGCCCTACCTACAGGAGGGCAAGGCGGGGCCTCACCTGTTGTGCCGGGAGATCGATACCGGCGGCGCGCTGGTCGAGATGACGCTGGATGGTCGGACGCCGCAGGGCCAGCCCGTCGACCTGGAACTGATGGTGCCCACCAGCATGGTGCGCATGATCGTGTCCGCACGCGGCGAGGAGGCCTTCGGCTTCGGGCCGCGCACCGCCGCGGTCGCGCCCGTGGTTGAAGAGGCGAATGCCCAGGCCGGGCAGCCGGCGCCCAATGACACCGGCTCGCCGGCCGATGCGGTGGCGCCTGCCGCGGTAACAGCGGGCGCCAAGCCCGCCGACGTGCCTGCAGCCGCGCAGCCGTCGACCGCAGCCGACAGCGCCGGCAAGGACGCCAGGAAAGAAGAGAAGGTCGGCTCGCACTAGGCGGACGGAAAGACACGGGCGCGCTGGCCGCCGCAACGGGACAGGCGGTACACGCCGCGCAGCTGTGCTTCTCCTCTCGGGAGCCGGTGGCGCGCCGCGCCGGATGAGGGGCGGCAACGCCAGCGTCGGGGTTGCCGCGTCGGCGCCGCGTACGTGCGTCGATCGCGAAGCCGCCGTACGCATGGGTGGCAGAGGCCTTCAAGTGCAACGCGTTGCATGGACGAGCCGGCCACGCAGCGTGTCGCTGCGGTGGGTGCGTCTACGGCAGTTCGAGATCCACCCACACCAGACGATGGTCGCTGGCCTCCGCGGTGGCCGCACCCGCCGACTCCGGCGCCGGCCAGAACACGCCCGAATCCACCGCACGCACGCTCCGGGAAGGCAGCACGTAGTCCAGCCGCAGCGTGCCCACGCGCGGGCCGAAGTCGCCGGTGTGCGTCGATGCATCGCCCGTGCGTGCCACGCCGTAGGACGCAGCGGCGGCACGCGCACCCTCGCTCCGCGGGACGATGGTGCCGTTCGCCCGCGGGTGGGCGAGCAGGTCGCGGATCGCGACATGGTGGCCCTCGCCGTCGTGCGGGTCGTTGTTGAGGTCGCCGGCGATCACGAAATGCGCGCCGGCCGGCAACCCGCCGCAGATGCCGCGGTCGTCGCACAACCAGTCCACGGCCTCGTTGGAGAGGTACTCGCGCCACAGCCGGATCTCGTCGTGGTTGCGCGCGCCGTTGCGGTCCTCGGGCCCGTCAAACACCGGGGGTGTGGGGTGCGAGGCCAGCACGTGGAGCGTGCCGCGCGGCGTGCGCACCGGCACGTCCCAGTGCGACTTGGACGACAGCCGCAACTGCGACCACACCTCCGATGGATACCACGGCCGTTCCGTGGCGGGGTCACGCGGCTGGCGCGCGCCCGGCATCGCACTCCATTTCAGTGTCTGGAACGTGCGTGCCGCCTGCGCATCGATCGGATGGCGCGACAGCACCAGCATCCCGTACTGCCCGGGGTGCAGGCCGTAGCCCCACGCATCGTTGCCGCGCGCGCGGTCCCCCGTGTCGCCGCCCCGCGCCTGGCCGTCGCGGTCCAGGTCCAGTCCGCTGGGCACCCCGGTGTTGACCGGGGCGAGGTAGCGATACGGGTAATGAAGCGCGTCGCCGCCACCGGGTTGCGGCTGCTCCAGGTAGCGTCGCTGGAAGAGGTCGGCGGCGCGCTCGCCCGTGTCGTAATCGAACTCGTTGAGCAGCACGATGTCGGGGCGCACGCGCTGCAGCACGGCCGCGACTGCAGAAGCCCTGGCGTCGCCAGCCTCCAGTCGTTGGATCAGGCCGCCGGCGGTTTCTTCATAGAGGGACGTGTTGTAGGTCGCCACCCGCAGTGGCGTCATGGAACGGAGGTAGGCATCGGGGTCGCCGTGGACATTGACGTGCACGCAGCCCGCCAGGGCGAGCGCCGCGCACAGGCCGACGAGTGCCAGCCGGAAATCGAAATTCATGGAAAGTCTGCCTCGTCGAAATCGCGCCAGCTGCGACCGTCGAACCGCTCCAGCGGACGGAAGCGGCGCTTGTAGTCCATCTTGGCGTGGCCGTCGATCCAGTAGCCCAGGTAGAGGTGCGGCCGCTGCTCGCGGCGGGCCCACTCGATCTGTCGCAGGATCGCCAGCGTGCCCAGCCCGCGCGAGGCCAGTGCCGGATCGGGGTCGAAAAAGGTGTAGACGGCCGACAGCGCGTCGTCGACCCGGTCGGTCACCGCCACCGCCAGCAGGCGCCCGTCCTCGCGCATCTCCAGGAAGCGGCTGTCGCTCCACTGGCCGATCAGGAACTGCTCGAACTCCACCGCGCCATGGCCGTCCATGCCGCCACCGGCGTGGCGCGCGGCGAGGTAGCGGCGGTACAGCGCCAGGTGCGCCTCGCTGCCCTGGGCCGGCTGCACGCGCGTCGTGACATTCCGGTTGCGCGACAGGCACCGGCGCTGCGCGCGGTCGGGCGCGAAACGGTCGACGGGAATGCGCACCGCGGTGCACGCGCGGCAGCGGCGGCAGTGCGGCCGGTAGACGATGTCGCCGGAGCGCCGGAACCCCCAGCCCAGCGCCATCGGATACCACTGCGGCAGCCGCGGGTCGCGCGGGTCCAGCACCAGATCGCGGGCGTAGCGGTCGGGCCAGTAGCCGCACGGGTGCTCGGCGGTGTGAAACAGGCGCAGGTCGTCGGTGTCCGGCGTGTTGCCCATGGCGGGCAGCATAGCGCCCGCGGCGCCCGCGCTGTCGGCCGGCTGAACATGATCGGACCCACGTCAACCGCGCCACGCGCCGCGCGTTGACTCCACCATCGGCGCAACGCCGCGCCCGACACTGGAGACGTGCATGAACCGTTACACCTTCCTGACCGCCGCCATCGCTGCCGCACTGGTTGGCGTGGCCGTCGCCGCCCCACAGGATGCCGCCGGCGGCAAGGCCGAGCGCGGCCAGCGCATGGCCAAGATCGACACCAACGGCGATGGCGCCATCGACCGCGCCGAGGCCGCCGCGCACCCGCGCCTGGCCCAGCACTTCGACACGATGGACAAGAACGGCGACGGCCGCATCGATGCCGGTGAGCGCCCGCAGTGGAAGAAGGGCCGCGGTGGACACCGGGGCGTCATGGGTCACGTGCTCAAACTCGACACCGATGGCGACGGCCGCATCAGCAAGGTCGAGGCCGCCGGCAACGCGCGGTTTGCCGCCCGCTTCGATGCGACCGACCGCAACCGTGACGGTTACCTGGTCCGCAGCGAGCTGATGGCGGCGGCCGAGGCCCGCCGCGCGGAGTGGCAGGCCAAGCACGCCGAGCGCGCACGGCAGAAATTCGTCGAGGCCGATGCCGACAAGGACGGCCGGTTGAGCCGCGCCGAGGTCGAGTCGGGCATGCCGCGCATGGCGAAGATGTTCGCTTTCATGGACGAGGACCGCGACGGCTACCTGACACAGGGCGACCTGCAGCACCGTCCGCGTCGCTGACGCCCGGTTGCGCGAAAACCGGACGCCCGCGTCGCCAACCGGCGGCGCGGGCTTTTTCATGCGTCGTCGTCCGGTGCCGGGTGCACCCATGCGCTCGACCGGATGACGGATAGGGGGTGCGGGCAGGGTCGTGCTCAGATCCGCCCGGAGGACACTAGGCCCAGCAGCAGCCCCCCGATACCGCAGGTGCAGCCGACGACCGCACCGATCCACGCAATGGCCTTCTCGCGCCGCCTGCGCCGCGCGGCTCCGACGGGGTCCAGAGCGGCCTCGCGCGCATGCCGCCGCTGCAGCGCGCGCGGTTGCACCACCATCGACTGGTGGACCACCGTGGCCATGAACACGGCGGTCGCCACCACCGGCCCCAGCCAGCCCTCGCTTTCGGCCGCCATGAAAGTAATGGCGACCGCAAACCCGACCGACGCCAGCGCGCACACGACCGCGCTGCGGATCAGCGCATGCCGCTCGGCCGCATCGATCGCGCCCTTCAGCTGCCGCCGCAGGCCCAGGTACACCCCGGCGAGTGCCGCGAGCAGGGCGAAGCCGACACTGCCGGCCGCGCCCAGCAGCACCTTGCCGAAGGTTTTGGCGCCCGCCGCCGCGCCGATCGACAGCAGCCCGGCGGCCGCGGCAGGCGGGCTGGCCAGCACCAGCGCGCTGGTGACGATGCCGGTGAAGGCCGCGCCCGGGGCCGAACTGCGCGCGAACTCGCCGAAGCGCGCCAACAGCTCGTCGCGTACCGTGGCCCGCGCACGCGACAACCGTTTGCGCACCGCCGCATCGCTCAGGCCCAGCAGCGCGGCCACCTGCTGCGAACGCTGGCCCTCGCGGTAGTAGAGCAGCAGTACTTCGCGGCTGTCGTCAGGCAGGGCGGAGATGAGCTCGGCCGCCATCGACTGGCGTTCGTCCTCCAGCGCCTGGTGCAACGGGTCGAGTCCGGGGTCGGCCGCCGCCTCGATCACCGCATCGGCGTCGTCGACCGGCACGCCGCCGCGGCCGCGCGCACGCAGGTGGTCGCGCGCCAGGTTGCGGGTGATCTGCCGAAGCCAGGGCAGGAAACTGGACGGGTTCTGCAGCCGCTGCAGGTGGCGCCAGGCGCTGATGAAGGCGTCCTGCGCGATGTCCTGGCTGGCCGGAACGTCGCGCACGATGGCCAGCGCGATGGCCGTGACGGGGTTCTGGCAGGCGGCGACGATCCGGCCGTAGGCATCGGTGTCGCCGCGCGCCGCGGCCGGCAGGTGCTCGCGGATGACCGCGTCGACATCGGTCGAGGGCGCAAGGACGGCAGGCGAGGGGGCGAGGGCGCTGGGCATGGCGGGCTCCATCAGGGTGCGGACGGGATGCCTTCAGGACGCGTCGCGTCCGCCAATGTGACCGGTCCGGCGGACGCGGCGCGTCGCGCTCAGCTGGACACGTGGCGGACCACCTCGACCACCTCCCAGCGGCCGTCGACGCGCCGCACCCGCAGCGTCTTGTAGTCGCCGAACATCCGGTGGTGGTAGGCCGTGTACTCGACCTCGCCCTCGTCGGGGGCCGTGGGGCGGAAGCGCGTCACGTCCAGCAGCAACGCCTCGCGGCCGCTGCGGTGCTGGCTGCCCACGTCCTCGTCGGGGTTGCGCACGCACGTCGACCCGGGCGCCACCACCATGCCCTCGCGGTACAGCGCTTCCAGCATCTCCTGCGGCGCGTCCTTGCCGTCGATGCTCAGGCACACCGTGGGCAGGCGCGCCGATGGCAGTTCGTGTTCGAACACCGCGCGCGCCACCGGCAGCAGCACCGGCGAGGCGCTGCCGTCGAACGGCCCGGCGGCCTCCTGCTGGGGCGGCCGGTTGGTCAGCATGTGGTGGACCATGAAGGCCACGCCGATGGCGATGCCGCCCAGCAGCACCAGCTTGATGCGCGCGGCGCGGCTCTGGACGCCGGATTTGCGCGGCCCGGCCGCCGGCTCGGTGCGGAAGGTCGGGGCGAGGTAGCTGTCGGTGGGGCGGGTCGAGTCGATCAGCCCGGCATCGCGCAGCAGCGTGCGGGCGCGGACCTGGTCGTCCGAGCGCACCACCCACACCGCGGGCCTGGCGTCGGCATCGGTACTGCCATAGCTGAAGTTGCGGCGGCGGTTGCCCTTGTACGAGCGACCGTCGGTGATGCGGGTCTCGATGCCGGCGTCTTCCAGCAGTCGGGCCACCTGCTCGACGTTTTCCAGCCGCGGGCTGCTGAAGACCTGGCGCATCGTCGTCCTCAGTCCCTGGCCGGCACGTGCGCGGCGGCCTTGGCATCTTCGACCACGCGGATCAGCCCTTCCTGCGCGGTGCTGGCCACCAGGCGGCCCTGGCGGTCGAAGATCTGCCCGCGTGCCAGCCCGCGCCCGCCCTGCGCGCTGGGGCTGTCGATCGAATACAGCAGCCACTCATCGGCACGGAACGGGCGGTGGAACCAGAGCGCGTGGTCCAGCGAGGCCATCTGCACGTTGGGCTGGTAGTAGCTGATGCCGTGCGGGAACGTCGCCGTGCCCAGCAGGTGGAAATCGCTGGCGTAGGCCAGCAGCGCGCGGTGCAGCTCCGGCGCATCGCCGACGCGCTCGCTCAGGCGGAACCAGACCTGCTGGTAGGGCGGGCGCTTGGGCGGCTTGAGCTCATCGCGCGGGTAGACGTGGCGGAACTCGAACGGCCCCTGCCGCGACAGCCAGCGCTGGATCTTGGTCGGCAGCGTCGCCATCACCTTGTCCGGCACGGCGGGGGCGGGGTCGATGTCTTCGGGGCCGGGCACCTCGGGCATCGACAGCTGGTGCTCGCCGCCGCCTTCCTCGCGCTGGAACGAAGCGGCGAGGAAGAAGATCGGCTGGCCGTGCTGGATGGCCGTCACCCGGCGCACCGAGAAACTGCCGCCATCGCGCGTGCGGTCGACCTGGTAGACGATCGGCGCCTCGATGTCGCCCGCCTTGAGGAAATACGCGTGCAGCGAGTGCGCGCCCCGCGGCGTGGTCATCGTCGCCTGCGCCGCCGACAGCGCCTGGCCCAGCACCTGCCCGCCGAACACGTACTTGGTGCCGATATCGCGGCTCTGGCCGCGGAACAGGTTGTCCTCCAGCCGCTCCAGCGAGAGCAGTTGGACCAGCTCGTGGACGACCGGCTCGTGCAGGGGCAGGCCGGGCTCGGAGGGCGGTGGGGTCATGGAGGCACGGACAGGCAGCGGGGCGCGCAGTATAGCGGCCGGCCCCCGTGGCCCCGGCCCCGCGTCAGGGCTGCAGGCGTTGCAGCGGCACCGCGTCCAGCACCTGCCGCCACGGGAACAGCGGCCCCGGGTCGCGCTTGCGGTGCACCTGCACGGAGGCATCGTCGGTGGCGTCGACGGTCGTCGTGTCCAGGTCCTCGTGCCCGGCAATGAATTGCAGCGCCGGCAGTTCGGCACGCAGGCGCTGCAGCAGGGCGATGAGCGAGGCGATCTGGGCGTCGGTGTACGGCTCGTCCATCGCCTGGTGGCGCGAGTCCAGCCAGTTCGGGTAGCGCCCGGTGTTGACCAGTTCGATCCCGACCGAGCGCGGGTTGTAGCCGCGGGTGTGGTGCGCGGTGCGGTCGGCCGACACGTACTGGTGCAGGCTGCCGTCGCGGTCGACGTAGTAGTGGCCGCTGTTGCCGGTACCGGAGGCGGGATAGAGCACCTCCTCGCCGAAGCGGCGCGAGCGCGCCAGGTCCGGCACCTCGGTGCAGTGGATCACCACCAGGTCCACCTGTGACAACGGCCGTGCGTCCAACCGCGCCTCGTAAGGAAGCGGGTCGTACAGCACGTCCACGGCAGGCGGCGGCAGGTCGGGCAGCATGGGGCCGGATGCTACCATCGCGCCCCGTCCC
>CBIHLN010000040.1:0-22863 GCA_966210725.1 uncultured Lysobacter sp.
TCAGGCCGACGGTGCCTTCCTCGCCGATCGCCACGCCTTCGTACAGCTTCTGCGCCACCTGCATCGTGCGCTTGGTGGTGAAGCCGAGCTTGCGCGAGGCCTCCTGCTGCAGCGTGGAGGTGGTGAACGGCGCGGCCGGACGGCGCTTGCGCTCCTTGCTGGTGACGTCGGTGACGTGCAGCGCGCCGGCGGCGGCCTGGACGATGCGCTGGCGCGCGGCCTCGGCGGTGTCGCCGTCGGTGATGGTGAACTGCTCGAACTTCTGCCCGTCCAGCTTGGTCAGGCGCGCCGTGAACGCCTGCGACGGGTGCAGGCATTCGGCCTCGATGGACCAGTACTCGCGTGCGACGAAGGCTTCGATCTCCTCTTCGCGCTCGACGATCATCCGCAGCGCGGGCGACTGCACGCGGCCGGCGGACAGGCCGCGCTGCACCTTGCGCCACAGCACCGGCGACAGGTTGAAGCCGACCAGGTAGTCCAGCGCGCGGCGCGCCTGCTGGGCATCCACCAGCGGCGCGGCGATCGCACGGGGATGCGCCATCGCCTCCTTGATCGCGCGCGGGGTGATCTCGGTGAACACCACGCGCTGCAACAGGCGGTCGCCGATCAGGTTGCGCTCGCGCAGGATCTCGGCCACGTGCCAGCTGATCGCCTCGCCCTCGCGGTCCGGGTCGGTCGCCAGGTAGATGGCGTCGGCGCCCTTGGCGGCCTTGGCGATCGCATCGACGTGCTTCTCGTTCTTCTCGATCAGGTCGTAGCGCATGGCGAAGTCGCGCTCGGGGTCGACCGCACCCTCCTTGGGCACCAGGTCGCGGACGTGGCCGTAGGAGGCCAGGACGGTGAAGTCCTTGCCGAGGTACTTGTTGATCGTCTTGGCCTTGGCAGGCGACTCGACGATCAGGAGGTTCTTGGCCATGTCCGGGGGGCTCCGCAGCCGCTGTCGCGCTGCCTGGGTCGTGCAAAGAATGGGGCGTTCAAAGAAGGCGACGCCCGCGGGGGTGGCCGCGGGCGTAGGGGCGTGTTGCCTTATTTAGTGGAATCACGCCGCGGCCGGCACTGTCAAGCGGGCGTCGTCGCGGGTGTGACCGCCGGAGGGTTCCGCGGCGCCTCCCGGCCGCTGGATCAGACCGGCCCCAGCGTGAGGTGGGCGTGACGCGGGCGTGAGGCGCGGCGGGCCCCGGCGCGGGTCAGTGCACCGGCTCGGGCTCGTCGGCGAACATCTGGGTTTCCATCCACGCGTACGCGGCCTCGGACCCGGGCTGGTTGAACAGCACCATCAGCACGACCCACTTGAGGTCGTCCAGGTCCATCTCGTCCTGCTCCAGCGCCATCGCCCGGTCGACCACCAGTTCGCGCTGGCCCGCATCCAGCACACCGTGCTGCTCCAGGAACATCAGGAACCCACGGCATTCCATGTCCAGCCGGTCGAGCTCGGCATCGGCATAGACGCGGGTGGGGCCGCCGATCCGCGCCGGCGAGGCCGCCGGGCGTTGCGTCGCGAGGGCATCCAGCCATTCGAAGGCCTTGTTGATCTCGGCGGGGCTGAAGCCGGCCTGGCCCAGTTCCTCGAACAGGGGGCCGCTTTTCAGGGCATCGCGGTCGCGGACCAGGTCCGCGTCATCGGCAAGGTAGTGCTCGAACAGGTACAGCAGGACATCCAGGATGCTTTCTTTCATTTCCCCTCGGCCTGCGCCGCGAGCGACGCGTGGGACTGGAGTGGTGGACCGGCACGGACCGGTCGATCACCGGTACGGCGGCAGGGCGGAAACGGTTGCAGCAACCTCCTCGATCAACCCCGGCGGAAGTAGCGGCCGTGCTGCGCCGCGACGCGACCCTCGAGCTCCATGTGCAGCAGGATGGAGGACACGTCGGCGGCCGTCAATCCGCTTCGCTGGACCAGCTGATCCATAGAACTGGGGTCCGGCCCGAGGCACGACCACAAGCGCTGGTGGTCGGGCGGGTCGCAAGATGAACTGAGACCGGGCGGCCGGATCGGCGTTGACGCCCGCATGGCCGCTGGGGTGGAGGAGGGTGACTGGCCTGGTGCAGCAGGCCGGTCCCCGGTTGTGGGGTCGCTGAGCCGGCTCCGCAAGGCGGATGCGAGCGTCTGGGCCACCGGCGCCAGTCCTGCGAGCACCTGTTCGATGTCATCGACCAGGGTGGCGCCGTCGCGGATCAACCGGTGGCAGCCCCGCGCCAGCGGGTTGTGGATCGAGCCCGGCACGGCGAACACCTCCCGCCCCGCCTCGGCCGCCAGCCGCGCGGTAATCAGCGCGCCCGACCGGTGGGCGGCCTCCACCACGAGGGTGCCCAGCGTCAGGCCGGCCAGGATGCGGTTGCGGCTGGGGAAGTGCTCCTTGCGCGGCCCCGTGCCCGGCGCGTGCTCGCTGACCAGCGCACCGCGCTGGGCGATGTCCGCCTGCAGCCGCTCATTGCCGCGCGGATACGCCACGTCGGGACCGGTGCCCAGTACGGCATAGGTCGGCCCCCCCGCCGCCAGGGCGGTGGCATGGGCGACGGTGTCAATGCCGGCCGCCAGGCCGCTGGCCACGGTGATGCCTGCCCCGACGAGCGCACGTGCGAAGCCGACGGTGTTGTCGCGCCCCGCCGGCGTCGGTGAACGGCTTCCGACGACGGCCACCGCGGGCTGCCACAGCAGGCTGGCGTCGCCGCATACGAACAGCGCCAGCGGCGGCGATGCGGTTTTTCGCAGCAAAGCGGGATAGTCCGGGTCGTGCCAGCCGATCACGGCCCGGCCGGGGGCCTGGTGCCAGCGCAGTGCGGCCTCCATGGCGTCACGCGCCGGCCGTCGCAGCGCCGCACGCTGGTCCTCGTCCAGGCCTGCCGCCCGCCACGCCGACTCGCCGTCCGCGAGGGCCGCCGCAGGCGAGCCGCTTCGCTCCAGGAGGGTTCGCCGTGGGGCCACCCGGCCGCCGGCCAGCGCGAGGCGCAGCATCGATTCGATGTCGTTGGCGCGGACGGCGGGCGTCGGGTCGACCAGGATGGGGCGGGAGGCATCGGACATCCCGTCAGCGTCGCCCGGAAACGACGACGGCGCCCTCGGGCGCCGTCGCGGTGGTGCGTAGGAAAACGCCGTGTCAGTACGGTGCGTCCGGGTGTTTGAGCTCGTGGCCCACCTTCGTCGGGCGCACGCCCTCCATCACCAGGGCGTAGCTGACCTTGTCGAAGGTGCGGAACACCATCGCGTGGCCGGAGAACTCGTCCGGCAGGCGCACGCGCGATGCGCGGCCGACCAGATCGGGGTCGCGCTCGGCGCCGACCTTGACCCGGTCGACTTCCAGCGTGCCGCGGCGCCAGATCGAGAAGACCGTGCCGTTGTCGATGCCGTCGCGGGCGCCGACCGACAGCGCGATCACGTCGCGCGGCCCGCCATAGCTCATGGTGTCGGTCACGGCCAGCACCTGGGCGCGGCCGTAGTCGAACTGCTGGCTGGGCGGATGCGGGAAGAACTGCAGGTCGTACGGGTTGGCCTCGATGGGCACCAGGCGATCCCCGACGCGCACCTCGCGGCCCTCGTCGTCCAGCACCAGCGTGCTGGCCTCGATACCGCCGACTTCCCCGCGGCTGATCGTGCCGGTCGCCATCTGCATCAGCTCGTAGCCCAGCAGCTCGCGGCCGTTGTCGGGCACCACGACGTCGGTCCAGATCGAATCGAAGTCGAGCGTGCGGCGGCCGCGGAAGTCCAGGTCGGACTGGCGCATGATGTCGCAGCACTGCGTGCGGTCCAGGCGGGTGTAGCGCACCGTCGGGCGCACCACCGCATAGCGCTGGCCGGCCTGTGCGTCGGCCAGCCCTTCGATGTAGGCGACCTGGCCGCGTGCGCTGCGCAGTCGGTCCTCTTCCAGGCCGACCACGTAAGGCAGTTGCTCGAAGCTGTCGACGACGCGGGCGTTTTTCAGGAACGGCTCGATCTCGGACAACGGCACGCCGTTGATTGGTGCGGCCTCGCGGGGGCCCGGCTCGACCGCGACGCGGTTGAGGTAGGCCAGCGAGATCACGTCGCCCGGATAGATCAGGTGCGGGTTGGCGATCTGCGGGTTGGCCTGCCAGATTTCAGGCCACAGCCACGGGCGCTCCAGGAAGCGTCCGGCAATATCCCAGAGCGTGTCGCCCCGCTTCACCACGTACGTGTCCGGATGCTCCCCTCGCATCTGGGCGGCCACGGTGAAGGTGGCGATCGTGAACAGCGCAGCGGTCAAAACCGTGCGGATCGGTTTAAGCATGGCGGCCATCTACCTGATTCCCCTTGCAGGTTTGCCCGCCGCCGGCTCCCGGCGAGGGCATCGGCACTATAGCCCAGAAGCCGCGCGCGGTTGCAAGCGATCAGGGGCGGCAAAGCGCGTAGAATCGACGCCTGCCGCTTGCGGTTGTGACCCACGCCCCCATTTGGGCACTCCAACCCCGATGCCGCACCGGCCCGCGCGCATCCACACGCCGCGGGTACGGCCTATCGCCGATCGCGCGGCCGATGTCCCGCCACGCCCCGACCCTCCGACCCGATTCCACCGCCATGGCCCTGCTCCCGATCCTCGAATTTCCCGACCCGCGCCTGCGCACCAAGGCGGTGCCGGTCGATCCCGCGCGCGTGACCGCGCCGGAGTTCCAGACGCTGCTCGATGACATGTTCGAGACCATGTACGACGCGCCCGGCATCGGCCTGGCCGCCAGCCAGGTCGACGTCCACCAGACGTTCATGGTGATCGACGTGTCGGAGGAGAAGGACGCGCCGCTGGTGTTCATCAACCCGGTGATCACCGCGAAGGCCGGCGAGCAGGTCTACCAGGAGGGCTGCCTGTCGGTACCGGGCATCTTTGCCGACGTGACCCGCGCCAACGAGATCACCGTCGAGGCCGTTGGTCGCGACGGCCAGCCTTTTACCCTGCAGGCCGACGGGCTGCTGGCGGTGTGCATCCAGCACGAGATGGACCACCTGGTGGGCAAGCTGTTCGTCGATTACCTGTCGCCGCTCAAGCGCGAGATGGTGCGCAAGAAGCTGGCCAAGGCGCGTCGCAACGCGGCATAGCGCCTGCGGGGCAGGCATCCGTTGCGGTTGTAGAGCGGCCTCAGCCGCGGTCGTGGCAGCGCGCGCGCCTCGCCGCACACCGGTCGCGGCTGAAGCCGCTCCTACAATGTGCCCTTCCCCCGACGCGGCAGTACCCCCATGAGAATCGTTTTCGCCGGCACGCCGGACTTCGCCGTGCCCTGCCTGCGCGCCGCCGCCGCGCGCAATGAAGTGGTCGCGGTCTACACCCAGCCCGACCGTCCCGCGGGCCGCGGGCGCGGGTTGACGCCGTCGCCGGTGAAGCGCGAAGCCATCGCCCGCGGCATCCCGGTGCTGCAGCCGGAGAACTTCAAGGCGCAGGTGTCGCGCGACGCACTGGCCGCGCTGCAACCGGACGTCATGGTGGTGGTCGCCTACGGCCTGATCCTGCCGCAGTCGGTGCTCGACATCCCGGCGCACGGCTGCTGGAACGTGCACGCCTCGCTGTTGCCCCGCTGGCGCGGCGCCGCGCCGATCCAGCGCGCGATCCAGGCCGGCGATACCGAAACCGGCGTGTGCCTGATGCAGATGGAGCGCGGGCTGGATACCGGTCCGGTGCTGCTGTCGCAATCGGTGCCGGTCGGTGAGGGCGATACCGGCGGCCAGTTGCACGACCGCCTGGCCGAGCTCGGCGCGCAGGTCCTGTCGGATGGGCTCGGCCTGCTGCGCGCCGGCATCCTGCCGGTGGCGCGCGCGCAGCCCGAAGAGGGCGCGACCTACGCGCACAAGCTCGACAAGGCCGAGGCGCGGCTGGACTGGACGCAGCCGGCCGTCGCGCTGGCGCGTACGGTGCGCGCCTTCAACCCATGGCCGATGGCCGAGGCGCAGCTGGCGGGCGAGCGCGTGCGGATCCATGGTGCGGTGGCGCTGCCGCTGGACCACCGCGCGGCGCCGGGCACGGTGCTGCTGGCCGGTCGCGACGGGATCGACGTTGCCTGCGGCGAAGGTGCGCTGCGCATCCGCGTGTTGCAGCGCGAGGGCGGGCGGGCGATCACCGCCGCCGACTACCTCAATGCGCGGCGCGAGCTGGTGGCGCCGGTATGAGCGATTGGCGCGCATGACCCCGGCCCGTCCCCAGCCACTGCCCGCGGGCGTCGCCTCCCGCGTGGTGGCGTCGCGCGTGCTCGACGCGGTGCTGCACCGCGGCCACTCGTTGAAGGCCGAGCTGGCGTCGTCGCTGCCGACATTGCCGGACGTGCGCGACCGCGCGCTGGTGGAGGCCATCTGCTTTGCCGTCGTTCGCCAGCCGGCACGCTACGCCGCCGCCATCGATGCCTGGACGGCGCGTCCCCTGGGCCGGCGCGACGCACCGCTGCGCGCGCTGCTCTATGTGGGCCTGGCGCAGCTGGATCCGCTAGGCCTGCCCGCGCACGCGGCCGTGGACGCGACGGTGGAAGCCACCCGCGCGGTCAAGCGGCCGCACCAGGCCGGCCTGGTCAATGCGCTGCTGCGCCGAGCGCTGCGCGACGGCGTGCCGGCCGGTGATCCATCGGCGCACTGGCCCGCATGGCTGCGCGATCGGATCACGCGCGACTGGCCGGACGACGTCGGCGCCATCCTGTCCGAAAGCGCCGCGCTCCCGCCGATGTGGCTGCGCGTCAACCGGCAGCGCGGCACGCGCGAGGCCTACCTGGCGGCGCTGGCCAGCGGCGGGGTCGCCGCCGTCGCGGCAGACGATGCCACCGAAGCGGTGCGCCTGGACGCGGCGGTGCCCGTTTCGACACTGCCGGGGTTTGCCGACGGTGCGGTATCGGTGCAGGACGTCGCCGCGCAGCGCGTGGCCGATGCCTTGGCGCCGCCCGCCGGCAGCCGCGTCCTGGACGCCTGCGCTGCACCCGGTGGCAAGACAGCGCACCTGCTGGAGCGCGACCCGACGCTCGTCGTCACCGCGCTCGACATCGACGCGCGGCGGCTGGACACCGTGCGCGCGAACCTCGGCCGCCTCGGCCTGCGCGCCACGACCGTCGCCGCCGATGCCGCCGGCACGGCCTGGTGGGACGGCGTGCCGTTCGATGCGGTGCTGCTGGACGCGCCGTGCTCGGCCACCGGCATCGTGCGCCGCCAACCCGACGTGCTCCTGCACCGGCGCGCGTCGGACATCGACGCGCTCGTCGCCCTGCAGGCGCAGCTGCTCGACGCCACCTGGACGACGCTCGCGCCGGGCGGCGTGCTGGTGTACGCCACCTGCTCGATCCTCAAGGACGAGAACGAGCGGCAGGTCGACGCGTTCCTGGCGCGCACGCCCGATGCGGTCGCCGAGCCCTTGCCCGACGGTTTCGGCCGCGCCGCGGGCGTCGGTCGCCAGCGGCTTCCGGGCGAGGGCGGTGGCGACGGCTTTTTCTACGCGCGGCTGCGCAAGGGCACGTCCTGACGCCCGCTGGCCGTGCCGTGCCCGGACAGGCTGACGCGCTGTTCTTGGGGAAGTGCAGGCGCGCGATTACCATCCATGCCCATGCAGACCCTGCCGATCAGCCTCGTTGTCATCACCCATAACGAGGCCGCCAACATCGCACGCTGCCTGGACAGCGTGCCCTTCGCCGCCGAAAAGGTGGTGGTCGACAGCGGCAGCACCGACGGCACCGTGGCCATCGCGAAGGCCTGTGGCGCGCGCGTGGTCGATCAGGCTTGGCTGGGTTTCGGACCGCAGCGCAACTTCGCCAGCACGCAGGCGGCGCATGACTGGATCCTGGTGCTGGATGCCGACGAGTTCCTGGAACCGCCGCTGGTGGAAGAGCTGCAGCGGCGTCTGCCCGGCCTGGTGGAGAGCGACGCCGCGGCCGGCATCCTCCGGCGGAGCACGTGGTACATGGGCGCGCCGATGCGCTGGTACCGGCCGATGGTGGGCGAGAAGCTCGCCCGCCTCTACCACCGCGGCCGCGCCCGCTGGACCGATGCCCGCGTCCACGAATCGCTGCGCTTCGACGGACACGCGGAGACGTTCGCCGCGCCCTTCCACCACCTCCATAACCCGACCCTGCCGCACAAGCAGCTGAAGGTGTTGCGCTATGCCGAGCTCAAGTGCCGGGACTGGCACGCGAAGGGGCGGCCGCCGCGCGTGTGGATGGCGCCCTTCGTGTACCTGGCGGCGTTCCTGAAGGACTGGCTGCTGCGCCTGGCCATCCTCGACGGCTGGCGCGGCTTCATCGTGTCGCACGTCGCGGCCAGCTATGCCATGTACAAGCGCCTGCGCTACTACGAAATGCACCGGAACCCCGACTCGATCGAACAGGCGCGCGATGTCCTGCTGCGCCATGGACTGGACCGATGAACGACCTGCGCGACCGGACCGGGGCCGGGGAACCCCGCCGCTACCTGATGTACGGATCGGAGCGCTATGCGCTGGCCATCCTGCGCCCGCTGCAGGCCGCGATCCGCGCGCGTGGCGGGGAGACGGCATGGTTCTTCGACGGTCCGGGCGCCGAGGATCTCGCCCCCGGCGAGCGGCTGCTCGACGTCGAAGGCGTGCGCCGCTGGAACCCGCGCGCGGTCGTCACCCCGGGCAACCACCTGCCGCACTTCTTCCCGGGGGTTAAGGTCGAGGTGTTCCACGGGTTTGACGCCGGCAAGCCGCGGCACATCCACGTGCGCGGCTTCTTCGACCTGTACTGCACCACCGGTCCCCGCGACACCGCGCAGTTCCAGTCGCTGGCCGAAACGCTGGGCCATTTCAGCGTGGCCGAAACCGGCTGGCCGAAGCTCGACCCGTTCGCCCACCAGTTCGGCGAGATCGCGCCGGTGCGCGAACCGCCGGTGATCCTCTACCACTCGACGTTTTCGCCCTCGTGGAGCGCGGCGGAGACGTTGTACGACGAGGTGAAGCGGCTGTCGCGCGACGGGCGCTGGAAGTGGATCGTCACCTTCCATCCGAAAATGAATCCGGACACCGTAGCCAAGTTCCGCGGCCTGGAGAACGAACACCTGCGCTTTGCCGAGGACGACAACATCCTCGACCTGTTCGGACAGGTCGACATGATGTGCTCGGACACGTCGTCGGCGCTCAACGAGTTCCTGCTGACGGGCAAGCCGGTGGTGACGTTCCGCAACCGGCGGCCGGGCCCGCAGTTGATCGACATCGACGAGGCCGCGCAGTTCGAGCCCGCGATCGAGCGCGCGCTGTCGCGGCCGCCCGAGTTGATGCGCGCGATCCGCGACTACGCCGACGCGATCCACCCGTATCGCGATGGCCGTTCGAGCGAGCGGGTGCTGGACGCGATCGAGGCCTTCATCGACGCCGGGGCGCGCAACCGCGTCGCCAAGCCGGCCAACCTGTGGCGGAAGTTCAGGCTGCGGCGGCGGATCGGCTACTGGGGGCCGGCGCGCGTCTGACGCGGCATCGCCTCACCAGCGCAGGCGGCGGCGGGCCAATTCCGTCGACAGCCGGCGGTACAGCGCCTCGGCGTCGGCGTCGGGCAGGAAGCGGATGCGCAGCGGCGGCGCCAGCGCGCCGGCGCCGGCGGTGTCCAGCCACAGCGTGGCGGTGCCGCAGCGGCGGTCGACGGGTGAGCGGACGAGATCCAGCGCCTGCAGTTTGTCGAGCTCGGCGAAGCGCCAGTGCCGGCTCCACCAGCCCTCGCGTACGGCAATCAACTCATCGCCCAGTGCATATGCGATGCGGCGCGCATGCTGGCGCGCCTTGTACGCCGACCAGGGCAGCCACAGCAGCACCAGCAGTGCCCACGCACCGAAGCGCCACGCCAGCACCGCCGCCAGCAGCGGCGGCACCCACGCGCCCGGCAGGAACAGGCGCCACCAGGCGGCCGGCGGCAACGCCTGCCACTGCAACGACGACCAGCCGCCGCGCGGCAGCAGGTGCTCGATCAGGGCATCGCACCGCTGCGGTGTGGCGATGGGCGCGACTTCGCGCAGGCTGCGCTGCTGGTCGGGCTGCTCGGCCACGGCGGTGTCGACCTCCAGGCCGCGGCGCTTGAACAGCCGGTGCAGCACGCCCTCGCGCAGCGTCCAAGCTTGGATGCGGCGGCGTGAGGCACTGGTGCGCCACCGCGCCAGCAGGCCGCGTTCCACCGTCAGCCGGCGGCCCTGCTCGCTGAGCCGGAAGCCGAAGTACTGCAGCAGCGCCAGCGCCACCGACAGGGCGCGCAGCAGCAGGACGAGGGCGACGACCAGGCTGGTGCCGGCCAGCGCGTACTCGCCGACCGAGAAGGCCTGTGCATCGGCATAGCCGAACAGCGCCTCGCCCCAGCGTTCGAACAGGTTGGGCAGCAGTCGCGGGCTGAACTGCGAGAGGCCGGCGAAGCCCGCGCCCACCACGATCAGGCCGCGATTGGAGATCAAACCCAGGCGGATCACTTCGCCGGGCGGCAGCTCCAGCAGCACGTCCGGCGCGTCGACCGCCTGCGCCGCCATGGCCGGTGCAGCGCCGCGGCGGCGCACCAGTGTTTCCAGCGCCAGCGCATCGTCCAGCCGCAGCACCCGCATTTCCGCCTCGGGCTTCTGTCCGCCGGCGGACTCCAGCCGCACTTCGGCCACGTTGAAGATGCGGTGCAGCAGCGACTGCTGCACGGCGACGTTGTGGATCCGCGCGAACGGGATCACCCGCAGGCTGCGGTGCAGCAGCCCGCTGCGCACCACCAGCCGGTCGCCCAGCACGCCGTAGCGGTAGGTGAAGTACTGCCACACCGACAGCAACGCCAGCACGGCCACGCCGACCAGCGGCCACAGCTCGTGCATGCCGTTGGTGTCGGCGCGCTGGCCGAAGACCAGCAGGGCGACCAGCGGCACGATGAACTGCTTGAGCTGCGCCAGCAGCACGAACAGCCACGACATCGGATGCAGTCGGCGCTCGGCGTCGGCGGCGCTGGCGTCGGTGCCCACGCCCGCGGCGACGTCTTCGGGCGCGGCCGGGTCAGTCGTCATCGGTCTCGATCTGCCGGGCCAGTGCGTCGCGCAGGCGTTCGGCGTCGGCCGCGTCCAGATGCGGCACGGTCACCGCGCTGTTGCGGGTGCCGGCGGTGTGGACGACGAGCGTCGCCAACCCCCGACGCCGCTGCCAGGGGCCGTGCTTGACGTCCAGGTGCTGCACGCGGCTGGCGGGCACCCGCGTCTCGTTGCGCCACAGGCGGCCGCGCCGCACCGCGAGGCCGTCGTCGTCGTGGCGCCAGGCGGTGTAGGCGTGGCGCTTGCCGCCCCACCACAGGCCGAACGCCAGCGTCAGTACCAGCGCGCCCGCGCCGGTCGCCCACGAGGCCCCGGGGAACAGCCAGTCTTCGACCAGCTCGCCGAGCACGGCGGCCGCGACCGTGACCGGGACCAGCAACGGCAGGGTTGTTCCCGCCAGGAACAGCGTCCGCGCGCGGGCGGGCAGTGGCTGCCAGTCCGGCAAAGGCTCGCCGCCGTGTCCCGGCATGGGTGCCACGTCGGACTCCATGTGCTGCATCTCGCCTCCTGCTTCGTGCCCGGCACTCATTCCGCCGCACCGACCCAGTACGGGTTCGGCTCGCCGCTGCCGGGCGGGCGCAGCGTATAGCGTTTGTAGGTCCACTGGTATTGCGCCGGATCGCGTCGTGCGATGCGCTCCACCACGGCATTGAGCGCGTGCACGGCGACCGTCGGGTCGCCATCGGCAATCGCGCCGGGCGCGGCCTCGATGTGCAGGTCGAACACCGGCGGCCGGCCGGGGTGCGACTCCACGCGCTCGCACCAGGCCATCAGCACGGTGGCGCCGGTGCGTGCGCCGAGGCGCCCCAGCAGCGTCATCGTGAGCGCCTGCACGCCGAAGAACGGCGCGAACTCGCCGTCCCCCGCCTTGGGCTGCTGGTCGGGCAGGATGCCGACCACCCCGCCCGCGCCCAGCCATTTGAACAGCTGTCGTACCGCAGGGCCTTCGGCGCGGATCTGGGCCACGCGGTCGCGGTCGGCCCGCACCGACTGCAGGAACGCCTCGCCGATCGCCGACTCCGGCGCGCGGTACAGGATCGCCAGCGGCGTGCGCGTCGCCAGCCACTGGTTGAGCAGTTCCCAGTTGCCGTGGTGGGGCGCGGCGATGATCACGCCGTGGCCGGCCGCGATCGCCGCGTCCAGAAGCGGTGCGCCGTGGACGTCGCGGATCAGCGCGAGGTTTTCGGCATGCGGGCGGGTCCACAGGCGCACCGTTTCCAGCACCTGGCGCGCTGTCGTGCGCAGGACCGCGGCATGCAGCGCCTCGCGCTCGGCCGGGCTCTCGGACGGGAAAGCGAGTTCCAGGTTGCGGCGCGCCACCCGGCTCTCGCGCACGTCGCGCCACCGCCAAAATGCGGCCAGCCCGTCGCCCAGCCGCATCAGCCAGGGCCAGGGCAGGCGGCCTACGAGCGTGGCCAGCAGGTGCAGGAGGCGGGCGAGCAGGTCGGTCATGCGCGGCAGTGTAGCGAGGGCGTCGGTGGCGCCACGCTCGCTACGGCCGTCGCTCGCTCGCCCACCGCTTGCGGTCTTCGGGGTGACAGCACCGGAAGCTGCCGCGATCATCGCGGGCGTCCCAACAGGTCGCTCCCCATGCTCGCCCTCATCCAGCGCGTCTCCCACGCCCGCGTCGCCGTCGATGGAGCCACCGTGGGCGAGATCGGTCCGGGCCTGCTCGCACTCGTGGGCGTCGAGCCGGGCGATGGCGACACCCAGGTGGCGCGCATGTGCGAGCGGCTGCTCGGCTACCGGGTGTTCGGCGACGCGCAAGGCCGCATGAACCTGGGGCTGGGCGACACCGGCGGCGGGTTGCTGCTGGTCAGCCAGTTCACGCTGGCGGCCGACACGCGCAGCGGCATGCGCCCGGGCTTCAGCACGGCGGCGGCGCCGGACGTGGCTGAACCGGTGTTCAACCGCCTGGTGGCGGCCTGCAGGGCGCGCCACGCAGGGGTGGAAACGGGCCGTTTCGGGGCCCATATGGAGGTCAGCCTGGTCAACGACGGCCCGGTGACCTTCCTGCTGCGGGCCTGACCCGCCGACCCAAGTCCCCCTGCCGGGCTGGAAAAAAGCGCGTCACTACGTCGTTTCCGAGCCGCTTCGCCCCCGCCCCGACTCAGGCGGGGCGGGCCAATCCCCGTGCCGGCTGGTATAATGCACGGTTCTCTAGCCCCAACCCCGGTGCCCAAGTTTATGGCCAACGAACGTCAGGCCCCCCAGTCCGATATCAAGCAGCTGATCAGCAAGGGCCTGGAACAGGGCTACCTGACCTACGCCGAAGTCAACGACCACCTGCCCGACGACATCGTCGACCCGGAGCAGATCGAAGACATCATCGGCATGATCAACGGCATGGGCATCGAGGTGCACGAGGTTGCGCCCGACGCCGAGACCTTGCTCATCACCGGTGACAGCACCGGCAACCGCGATGTCGACGACACCGCCGCCGAGGAAGCCGCCGCCGCGCTGACCGGCCTGGACGCCGAGGGCGGCCGCACCACCGACCCGGTGCGCATGTACATGCGCGAGATGGGCACGGTCGAGCTGCTGACCCGCGAGGGCGAGATCGCCATCGCCAAGCGCATCGAGGAGGGCCTGAACCAGGTCCAGGCCTCGCTGGCGCTGTTCCCCGACACCATCCGCTCGGTGGTCGAGGACTACGAACTGGTCGCCGCCGGCAAGAAGCGCCTGGCCGAGCTGGTCGTGGGCTTCCTCGACCTGCTCGAGGATCCGACCGTGCCCGCCGCCTCCGGCGTCGACAGCCCGGCCGCGGCCGCGAAGGAAGAGGAAGCCGAGACCGAGGACGACGACTCCGACGACGGCGATGACGACGACAGCAGCGCCGACGAGGGCCCGACCGGCCCGGATCCGGCCGAGGTCGCCGCGCGCTTCGAAGCGCTGACCGCGCTGTACGCCAAGTTCGAGAAGGCCCACGCCAAGCACGGCCCGAGCCACAAGTCCGTGGTTAAGCTGCGCGAGGAGATGGCCGAGATCTTCGTCACCTTCAAGCTGCCGCTGCCGCTGACGGACGTGCTGGTGCGCAACATGCGCGAGACCGTCGCGTCCCTGAAGCAGCACGAGCGCCGCATCCTCGAGCTGGCCACCCGCGTCGCCAAGATGCCGCGCAAGGACTTCATCCGCTCCTGGGACGGCAACCAGACCAACGTCGAGTGGGTCGACGAGTTGCTCAAGCGCAAGCAGAAGTGGTCCTCGGGCCTGCGCGACGTGCGCGATCAGATCATCTCCGAGCAGGAGGCCACCATCGCCGAAGAAACGGCGATGCGCATCACCCTGGCCGACCTCAAGGAAATCAGCCGCACCATGGCCTACGGCGAGGCCAAGGCCCGCAAGGCCAAGAAGGAGATGGTCGAGGCCAACCTGCGCCTGGTGATCTCCATCGCCAAGAAGTACACCAACCGCGGCCTGCAGTTCCTCGACCTGATCCAGGAAGGCAACATCGGCCTGATGAAGGCGGTCGACAAGTTCGAATACCGCCGCGGCTACAAGTTCTCGACGTATGCCACCTGGTGGATCCGCCAGGCGATCACCCGCTCGATCGCCGACCAGGCGCGCACCATCCGCATCCCGGTGCACATGATCGAGACGATCAACAAGCTCAACCGCATCTCCCGCCAGATGCTCCAGCAGTACGGCCGCGAGGCCACGCCGGAGGAGCTGGCGAAAGAGATGGACATGCCCGAGGACAAGATCCGCAAGGTCATGAAGATCGCCAAGGAGCCGATCTCCATGGAGACGCCGATCGGCGACGACGAGGACAGCCACCTGGGCGACTTCATCGAGGACACCAACGTGATGTCCCCGGTCGACGCCACCACCGACATCAACCTGATGGAGACGGTGCGCGACGTGCTCGCCGGCCTGACCCCGCGCGAGGCCAAGGTGCTGCGCATGCGCTTCGGCATCGACATGAACACCGACCACACCCTCGAGGAAGTCGGCAAGCAGTTCGACGTCACCCGCGAGCGGATCCGCCAGATAGAGGCCAAGGCGCTGCGAAAGCTGCGCCACCCGAGCCGCTCCGAGCAGCTGCGCAGCTTCCTCGACATCGAGTAGAGCTGCGGTCGCATCTGCAGGCAGCAGGAAAGAAAGGCCCCGCTCCGGCGGGGCTTTTTTCTTTGCGCGGCACCTCGGGCACCCGGCCAGCGGCCGCGGGGGCCGGCGCGCCGCTACAATCGCCTCCCCGCGGGCCTATAGCTCAATGGTTAGAGCAGAGGACTCATAATCCTTTGGTTCCAGGTTCGAGTCCTGGTGGGCCCAGATCCATCGACGGTAAAGATCCGCGGCCGGCGGCCGATAGGGGGGGCATACGACCGCCCGCAGGAGTCGCCCCGGTGAATTCGAAACCCGTTGCCAGCGAGGAGATGCCGCGCGAGGCCGGCCGTCCGGCCGACGCGATGGTGCTGGGCCTGCTGGACGCGCGGAACGTCGATGCCATGGCCGAGGCGGTGATCCGCGGGCTGGACGGCACGGGCGACTACCGGCTGGTGTGCTCGTCGGATTGGCCGCGCGAGGCCACCTGCCACCCGGCCCTGCGCGAACGCGACGACCCCGACGCCCCGCTGGAGGCCGCCGAGTCGGTGCTGGCCGCGGTGCGGGCCGGGGCTTCGCCCGCGTGCGGCGGCCGGGTCCTGTGCGACGACGGCGGGGCGGTGGCCGTGCTGCTGCCCTGCACGCCTTCGCAGGCGGCGCGGCGGCCACTGGCCTCGCCGCGTGTCGAGCCGATGCTCGAGGCCGCCGGCAAGCGCCTGGCCGAGCTGCTGACCGCGCGACGGCTGCGCAGCTCGGTGCGCCAGCTGGCGCAGTCCGAACGCCTGCAGCACGCGCTGTTCGCCATCGCCGACATGGCCGGCTCCGACCACGACATGCCGACGATGCTGCGCGGCCTGCACGAGATCGTCGGCGGGCTGATGTACGCCGAGAATTTCTACATCACGATGTTCGACGAGGACGACGACAGCCTGCGCTTCCTCTACTTCGTCGACACCGTGGACCCCGACGGCCCGGACCTCGACACGCCGATGCCGATGGCCGAGCTGATGTACGGCCGCACGTGGTACCTGATCCGCGATGCCAAGCCGCTGATGGGCTCGACCGCGCAGTTGCGCCGCCAGGTGTCGGGACCGTTGCACCAGCACGGCGCCGCCGACCTGGACTGGCTGGGCGTGCCGATGATGCGGCACGGCCAGGTGCGGGGGGCGGTGGTCGTTCAGAGCTACCTGAGCGAGGCCTGCTACAGCGACGCCGACCGCGCGCTGCTGGGCTTCGTCGCCGACCACATCCTCACCGCGCTTGAGCGCAAGCGCGACCAGGAGGAACTGGAGCGCCGCGTGGCCGAGCGCACGCGCCAGCTGGCCGAGGCCAACCGGGGCCTGCAGGAGCAGGTGCGCGAGCGCGAGCGCTCCGAGCAGGTGCAGACCAGCCTCTACCGCATCGCCGCGCTGGCCAACGTCGACGACGAGGCCGAGCGCTTCTACCGGCACATCCACTCGGCCGTCGGCGAGCTGATCAACGCGCAGAACTTCTTCATCGCCCTGCTGAGCCAGGACGGCGAGCGCCTGGAGTTCCCGTATTTCGTCGACGACAAGGACGGCATGCGGCCGCCACGGCCGTTGGGCCGAGGCCTGAGCGAGTACGTGATCCGCACCGGCAAGCCGCTCCTGCTCGACAGCCGCCGTGCACGCGCGTTGATGGACGCCGGCGAGATCGAAGCCACCCCCGGCGTGGGCACGATTTCGTTGTACTGGCTGGGCGTGCCGTTGCTCGACAGCGAGCGCGTGATCGGCGTGATCGCCGTACAGAGCTACAGCGAGGACCTCGCCTACGACGAACGCGACGCGGAGCTGCTGCAGTTCGTGTCCTACCAGATCGCCAACTCGCTGCAGCGCCGCACCAGCGCCGACGCGCTGCGCCGGCTCAACGCCGAACTCGAGCAGCGCGTGCAGGACCGCACCCGGGAACTGCGCGAGCAGATCGCCGTGCGCGAGCAGGTCGAAGCCCAGCTCAAGCACCAGGTGATGCACGACCCGCTGACGGGGCTGCCCAACCGGCTGTACCTGCGCGACCGGCTGGAGCGCGCGATCGCCGGCCTGCGCCGCAACCCGGACCGCCGCTACGCGCTGCTGTACCTGGACGTGGACCGGTTCAAGCTGTTCAACGACAGCCTCGGCCACCTGGCCGGGGACGATGTATTGCGCGAGGTGTCGGCCCGCCTGGGCCAGTGCATCCGCGAACCGGACGTGGTGGCGCGGCTGTCGGGCGATGAGTTTGCCGTGCTGCTGGAGGACGTGCCGATGCCCAAGGTGGCCTGCAAGGTGGCCCAGCGCATCCAGGATGCGCTGTCCAGGCCGATGCACATCGCCGGACGGGAGCTGCAGACCTCCGCCAGTATCGGCATTGCCATCGGCGATGCGCGCTACGCCAGCACCGACGAACTGCTGCACGACGCCGATGTCGCGCTGTACCGGGCCAAGAGCGCCGGCCGCCAGCGCTTCGTACTGTTCGACGACAGCCTGCAGCAGCAGGCGCTGGACGTGCTGGGCGTCGAGCACGAGTTGCGCAGCGCACTGGTGCGCCGCGAGTTCGAGCCCTACTTCCAGCCGCTGGTGGACCTCGTTGACGGCCGCGTGATCGGCTACGAGGCGCTGGTGCGCTGGCGCCACCCCGAACGCGGCATCCTGCCCCCGGGCGAGTTCCTGCCGGTGGCCGAGGACAGCGGGCTGCTGGAGGCCATCGACTGGGCGATGTACCGCCTGGCCTGCGAGGCGGGCGCGTCGCTGGTCGGCGAGGGCCAGTTCATGACCCTCAACATCTCGCCCCGCCACTTCCAGGACCCGGAGTTCGACACGCACCTGCTGGCGCTGGCGCGCGAGGCCGGCTTCGACCCGGCCCGCCTGCGCATCGAGGTCACCGAGAGCACCCTGCTGGGTGACCCCGATGCGGTGGCGGCGATCCTGGAGCGGCTGCGCGAGGCGTGCGTGGACGCGGCGCTGGACGACTTCGGCACCGGCTACTCGTCGCTGGGCTATGTGCAACGCTTCCCGCTGAAGATGATCAAGATCGACCGCTCGTTCGTGGCGCCGTTGGGCGACGGCATGTCGCAGCGCAGCTCGGCGATCGTCGCGGCGATCCTCGCGCTGGCGCAATCGCTGGGGCTGGACGTGGTCGCCGAGGGCATCGAGACCGACGTGCAGCGGCGCGCGCTGCAGCAGATGGGCTGCGCACACGGGCAGGGCTTCCTGTTCGGCCGGCCCGAACCCGCCTCGCACTGGCGCCACTGACGCGCTGGCCGCCACCGCCGCCCGCGGCGACAATGGTGGCATGACCGAACCTACCGACCTGCTCGAGACCGTCGAGCACGAGACCGCCGCCTCGCCGACCCACACCGTGCTGTGGCTGCACGGGCTGGGCGCGGACGGCAACGATTTCGCCCCGATCGTCCCGCAGCTGGTGCGCCCGCAATGGCCGGCGCTGCGGTTCGTGTTCCCGCATGCGCCCACGCGCGCGGTGACGATCAACAACGGCATGCGCATGCGCGCCTGGTACGACATCCTCGACATGAACCTGGCGCAGCGTGCCGACGAGGCCGGCGTGGACGCCTCGGTGGCGCAGGTCGAGGCCCTGATCGACCGCGAGGCCGCGCGCGGCGTGCCGGCGTCCAACATCGTGTTGGCCGGGTTCTCGCAGGGCGGCGCGATCGCGCTGGCCACTGCCGTGCGCCGCCGCGAGCCGCTGGCGGGCGTGGTCGCGCTGTCGACCTACTTGCCGATGCCGGGCCGGCTGGCCCGCGAGCGGACCGATGCGGCGGCGTCGCAACCGGTGTTCATGGCCCACGGCCAGTTCGACCCGGTGGTGCCGCACGCCGGCGGCCAGGCCAGCGCGGCGCTGCTGCGCGATTGGGGATTCAAGGTCGACTGGCACGAGTACCCGATGGCCCACCAGGTGTGCGGCGAGGAGATCGACGCGCTGGCCGGCTGGCTGGGAAGCCAACTGGGCTGAACCCCGACGGCGGTTGTCCTTTCGCCGCGGCGTGGCGCTACTATCGTGGCGTGCAGGCCATCCGGGGAGGGAAGGCGCCATGTCACAGCACCACCAGTACGACCGCATCGCCGGCCACGGCAGCGCATCGTGGGCGCGGCAATGAGGGTCGTCATCGCCGACGACGAGCCGCTGGCGCGCGAGCGCCTGCGCACCCTGCTGGCCGGGCAGCCGGGCATCGAGATCGTGGCGGAAGCCGTCGACGGCCACGACGCCCTCCACGCCTGCGCCGAACACGACCCCGACCTGGTGCTGCTGGACATCGCCATGCCCGGCATCGACGGCCTGGAGGCCGCGCGCCACCTGGCGGCGTTCGAGCCGCGGCCGGCCGTGGTGTTCTGCACGGCCTACGACGCGCATGCGCTGTCGGCGTTCGAGGCCGAGGCGATCGACTACCTCGTCAAACCGGTGCGCCCCGAGCGCCTGGCCGCGGCGCTGGAGCGCGTGCGCACCTTTGCCGCCGGCCGCGAGCGCAATGGCCATGGCGCCGGCGCGGAACTGCGCACCCACCTGTGTGCGCGCCTGCGCGGCAGCCTGCGGCTGATCCCGATCGACGAGGTGCATTACCTGCACGCCGAGGAGAAGTACGTCGTCGTGCACCACGCCCGCGGCGAGGACCTGATCGAGGAATCGCTGAAGTCGCTGGAGGAGGAGTTCGGCGAGCGCTTCGTGCGCATCCACCGCAACTGCCTGGTCGCCCGCCACGAGATCGTCGAGCTGCGCCGCGCCCCCGACGGCCACGTCCATGCGGTGCTCCGCCACGGCAAGCAGCCGCTGGAAGTCAGCCGCCGCTGCGTGTCGGGCCTGCGCGAAACCCTCAAGCATCTCTAGGAATCGCCTGTAGGAGCGGCTTCAGCCGCGATCCGATACCTGTAGGAGCGACGTGAGTCGCGACCTGCGAAACACGACGACTGACGGATCGCGACTTACGTCGCTCCTACAATGGATTCGGTGATCCGCCACCGCAATCGCGGCTTAAGCCGCTCCTACAAGAGCCGCACGCAAGATCGGCAAGCGCGGCTGTAGCCGCCCGCGCGATAATGCGCGGATGCAGACCCTCCGCATCGCCACCCGCAAGAGCCCGCTCGCCCTGTGGCAGAGCGAACACGTCGCCGACCGCCTGCGCGCCGCGCACCCCGGGCTGGAGGTCACGCTGGTGCCGCTGTCCACCCGCGGCGACGAGATCCTCGACCGCTCGCTGGCGGCGATCGGGGGCAAGGGGCTGTTCCTGAAGGAGCTGGAGATCGCGATGCTGCGCGGCGAGGCGGACTGCGCCGTGCATTCGCTCAAGGACGTGCCGATGGACCTGGAGCCCGGCTTCGTGATGCCGGCGATCCTGCAGCGCGCCGACCACGCCGACGCGTTCGTCAGCAATGGGTTCGACGGCATCGACGCGCTGCCCGAGCGCGCGTGCGTGGGCACCTCGTCGCTGCGCCGGCAGGCGCAGCTGCGCGCGCTGCGCCCCGACCTGGTGCTGCGTGACCTGCGCGGCAACGTCAACACGCGCCTGGCGCGGCTGGATGCCGGCGAGTACGACGCCATCGTGCTGGCGTGCGCAGGGCTCGAGCGGCTCGGCCTGGCGCCGCGGATCCGCGCGCGGCTGGATGCACCGCAGTGGCTGCCGGCGCCGGCGCAGGGCGCGATCGCGATCGAGTGCCGCGACGACGCACCCGCCGTCCACGCGCTCTGCGCGGCGCTCGACCACGCCGCCACGCGCACCTGCGTGGAGGCCGAGCGTGCGATGAACCGCGCGCTGCACGGCAGCTGCCACGTGCCGGTGGCGGCGTTCGCGCACTGGCAGGATGGCGGCGCGCTGCACCTGGTCGGCCAGGTCGGCTCGGCGGAAGACGGGCGGCGCGTGCGTGCCGAGCAGGCGGGTCCGGCCGACGCGCCCGAGGCGCTGGGGCAGGCGGTCGCCGGCCATCTGCTGGAGCAGGGCGCCGGCGCGTTCATCGCCCCGCACGCCTGACGCCGCCCCGCGGCTAGAAGCGGCGGCGCAGCCCCATCCAGCTTTCGGCGGTCTCCGGCCCGCTGGCGCCGTACTCGCGGTGGCGGATCACGTAGTCGGCCTCCAGCGTCCACTGCGGCCACAGCGAGACGTCCACGCCCAGCGAGTGCTTGATGAACATGTCGCCCTGGCCGGTCTCCCACTGCACGCGCTGGTCCAGCACCGTGCGCTCGCCCAGCTTCCGGTCCAGGTTGAGTTCGCCGCGGAAGACCGCGCCCGGGCGGCCGATGCCGTCGTCGTGCAGCGGCATCATCCGGTAGCCCGCGCCCACCTGCACGGACATACGGGTGTCGGGCGTCTGCAGCGCCTGCACACCGACGCGGGTGCCCAGCCGGAAATCGTTGGAGTAGCTGGCGCGGCTCTGGCGCACCGCCACGGGCGCGCTCAGGCCGATGTACCGACGGCTGCCCGGCAGGTCGATTGCGCGCTTGCGCGGAGTGGAGGTGCGGGGCTTGGCCGGAGGCGGGGACAGCGCAAGGCGCCACTCGGCATCGCCGCAGCGCGTGGAGAAGCAGTGCAGCCGCATCCTCGCCGGGTCGGTGGCCACCGACATCAGCACGGGGTCGGCGATCACGGGGTCGCCGTGCGCCAGGGTCGGCAATGTCACGAACGGGCTGCCGAGCAGGGCCAGCCCCAGGGCGGCAAGCATCGCTGTCGGGGTCCGGAAAGACCGCGACAGTATGCCAAGAAAACGGTTACATGCCCAATGGGCGGGCCTTCCGGCCCGAGCCGATCAGTAGTACAGCGTGACCAGGTGGCGGGCCTGCGCAAAGAACAGCCAGCGCTCGACCACCGCGCCCGCCAGCGCGCTCAGCGCGGCGGCGGCGAGCACCACCGGCGCCGCCACGGGCAGGACCAGGGCCACCAGCCCCATCGCAAGCGGCAGGATGCCGAACAGCCACGTCGCGACCTGCCTCAACCGGGCGCCGTGGCGACGCGCCACCACGTAGCCCATCTCGCGCGTCAGGTAGTTGGCCTGGGTGTGCGGGCGTTCGAACACGCTGGCCGTCCGCCCCGGCAGGCCGATGGCGTCGCCGCGGGTCTGTGCCAGCGGCGAGGCATCGATCGCGCGCCAGTACGTCCGTTTCAGCACCATGGCGGCGACGGCGGCCAGTGCGACCAGCGCCGCCGTGGCTTGAACGCCGGGCGGCGGCAGCGCCCCGGCGATGGCCACGCCGCCAGCACCCAGCGCCGCGCCGGTCAGCAGCGCGAACACCAGGTAGCCCGGCACGACCAGCCGATGGCGCCAGGCCGGGACCGGCGGCAGCGAGGCGTAGATCATCGCCGTGCAGATGACGGTGAGCACCGCCCCGGCGATGGCCAGCACGGCGGCGACGGCGCCCGGCACGCCAAGGGCGATCCGGCCCGCGCCGGTGCCGTCCAACGCGCCCGGCAACAGCGCCACGCCCAGCCCGAGGGCGGGCAGGTAGGTGAGTAGCGCCGCCAGCCCCTCGCGCGACAGCCATGACGTGCGCCACTGCGACACCGCCCGCCAGGCGCGCAGCGGTTTGCCCAGGTGGCCGAGCGAGCTCAACAGGCCCATCGTCACCAGCGCGAGCGCCAGCAGCAACAGCACGACGAGCACGCGCGCGGACGCGTCGCCCTGCAGCGCGAGCGCCGCCACCATCGCCAGCAGGCCGTAGCCGGCGCCCGACAGGGTGGTGAAGAAGATGACGGAGAAGGCGGGATGCATGGGTGGTGTTAGGGGCTAGGGGCTGGGGGCTGGGGAAGGCGAAAGTGCGACGTCGGCGGACAGCTGCGCAGCGGACCGGATGTCGCCGGCCGAATCGGGTCCCTGTCTTCAGCTGCCAAGTCCCTCACCGCGACAGCACCCGGTCCAGCCAGCGCA
>CBIHLN010000041.1:0-22000 GCA_966210725.1 uncultured Lysobacter sp.
GGGGTGGGGCGTGAACCGGGGCTCGGGCCATCGGGGGTTCTGACGCACAGGCCCCGTGGCAGGCGCGGACAGACCATC
Organism: uncultured Lysobacter sp.; assembly: GCA_966210725.1. Lineage (GTDB taxonomy): Bacteria > Pseudomonadota > Gammaproteobacteria > Xanthomonadales > Xanthomonadaceae > Lysobacter_C. Next base: position 79 of record CBIHLN010000041.1, read on the forward strand.
CTTGTAGGAGCGACTTATATCGCGATCTCTGACCCCTCCGGACCCCTGGTCGCGACTTGCGTCGCTCCTACAGGAGGCCGTCAGCGCTCGCGGCGCGCTTCAGGCGCCCGGGATCTCGAGGGCCACGGCATCGTCGCGCAGTGCCGGCGACAGCCACAGGTGCGAGCCCAGCGGTGCAAACCCGGCTGCAGCAAACCGCTCGCGGTAGAAACGTGCCGGCCGGCGCCTGAAGCCGTGGGTGTCGCCCTCGACGCCGTCCTCGCGGGTAAAGGTTTCCAGGAACGCCACGCCGCCGCACAGCTCGGCCAGCCCCGGCAGCCCGCGGTCGATCTCGCGTGCGTCCAGGTAGTGCAGCACGTCGCTGCACACCAGCAGGTCGGCCGGCGGGCAGGGGCGCAGCATCGCGAAGTCGCCGAACGTCGCCAGCCGGAGGTGGCGCCGCGGACCGAAGCGTTCGATCGCGTAGGCGCTGCTGTCGAAGCCGAGGTAGTCCACGCGGGGGCGCAGCCGGCGCAGCGGTGCGCGCCACGCGCCTTCGCCGCAACCGATGTCCAGCACGCTGCGGATGGGCCGCTCCAGGTGATATTCGGCCGCGGCCACCGCCAGCGCGACCTTCCGCGCCAGGCGCGCGCCGCCGCCGATGGCGGCCGACTTCAACGCGGGGTCGCGGTACCAGCGTTCGAAGTAGGCGTGGTCGTAGTGCTTGCTCATGGGGTGTCGGACGCGGGCGGCGTGGCATCCTAGCGCGTCGCATCGACGCGCCGACTCCGTGCCCGCGGCATGTGGTCGGCGCCAACTTCCGGGGAGCCCGAATGAACGCCTACATCTGGACCAAGACCGCCCACCTGGTGTTCGTCATCGCGTGGATGGCGGCGGTGTTCTACCTGCCGCGCTTGCTGGTCAACCTGGCCGAGGCCGGCGACGTCGCGCCGGTGCGCGAGCGCCTGCTGCTGATGGGGCGGCGGCTGTACGGCTTCGGCCACAGCATGTTCGGGCTGGCGTTCGCGCTGGGCCTGGTGCTGTGGCTGCATTTCGGCATGGCGGGCGGCTGGCTGCACGCGAAGCTGACGCTGGTCGCGTTGCTGCTGGCGTACTACGTCGTGGCCGGTCGCTGGCTCAAGGGCGTGGCCGCCGGCACCAAGGTGCTGCCTTCGGCGCGGGCGCTGCGCTGGTTCAACGAGGTGCCCGTCGTGCTGATGGTCGGCATCATCTGGTTGGTGCTGGCCAAGCCGTTCTGACGATTGCGCCATTCCTTCTGTAGGAACGGCTTCAGCCGCGATCCGAGTCCCAGCCGCCCGGCGGTGTATCCGATCGCGGCTGAAGCCGCTCCTACAGGGGCGCGCGGTCAGGGTGCCTTGAAGTCGGCCGGATCCGGCAGCTCTACCGGCACGCCCTGCGCGTTGCACAGTCCGCGGTCGCACAGCGCGTCGCGCAGGCGCGGGGTGGCCTGCACCATCAGGTGGAAGAGCGCGTTCTGCTCGATGCTGCCGCGCACTGCGGCGCTGCCCGGGCCGCGCGCCCACACGCCGACGTCGTCGCCGCCGTGGCTCTCGCTCGCCAGCGGGACGAGCGCCTCCTGCATGTAATCGGGGTCGCGGGTGTCGACCTCCGTCAGGTCGGGTCGCCCGCTGGCCGGCTTGAAGCCCTTGCCCGGGTGCAGGAAGCGCTTCGGGCCCGCCGGCTGGCTGGCGCTGGCGCCGGTGTTGCCCGGCCCGTTGGCGTAGCCGAGCGTGGTGTACGGACGGCCGGTGGCATCGCGTGCGTACTCGCCGGCCGGCGCGTCCTCGTCGGCGAAGCCGCGCACCTTGTCCAGGATCGGATTGCCGCGGGCCGGGTAGCCGGCGAACGTCAGCGTGTGCGAGTGGTCCGCGGTGACCATGACCAGGGTGTCGTCGGCACCGGTCAGCTCGACCGCGGCCTGTACCGCGTCGCTCAGCGCCATGGTGTCGACCAGCGCGCGATGGGCGTTGCCGTAGTGGTGGGCGTGGTCGATGCGGCCGGCCTCGACCAGCAGGACATAGCCCTGCGTGGACTGCGCCTGCAAGCGCGCGATGGCCGCGCGCGTCATGTCCGCCAGGCTCGGTTCGCCGCCCGCGTCGCCGGCGCGGTCGTGCTCGAAGCGCATGTGGTCGGGTTCGAACAGCGCCAGCAGCGGCGCGCCGACCGGCGCCGCGGCCAGTTGCTCGGCATTCCACGCGTAGGCGCCGGTGGGGTTGGCGCGTTGCCACTCGGCGACCAGGTCACGGCCGTCGCGGCGCTTTCCGGTCTGCGCCAGGTACTCGGGGTCGGGCTGCGTGGCCGGCAGGAAGTTGTGTCGGCCGCCGCCCATCAGCACGTCCGCGCCGCGGCCCAGCGCCGGGTCGACCAGTTGCGATGCGATGTCGCGGCAGCCGGCCTCGCGGGCCGTGGCCGGGGTTTCGTTGTCGCGCTCCCAGTTGCGGTCGGGCGAATGGGTGAACGTCGCGGCCGGCGTGGCGTGGGTCAGGCGTGCGGTGGTGACCACGCCGGTGCGCAGGCCGCTGGCGGCGGCCAGTTCCCACAGTGACAGCAGGGCGTGGTCGCGTGCCCCGGTGCAGTCCCCGCGCGGCGGCGCCTGGCCGACGCTGATCACGCCCGCGCGCGATTTGGCGCCGGTCGCCATCGCGGTCATCGTGCCGGCCGAGTCCGGTGTCTGCAGGTCGGTGTTGTACGTGCGGCTGAGGGCGGTGGCCGGGAAGTGCTCCCACGACAGCCGGTGCTCCTCGCCCGGCTGGCCCGCGCGCTGCCCCGCCAGGATGCGGGCGGCGGCCACGGTGGTCAGGCTCATGCCGTCACCGACGAACAGGATCACGTTGCGCGCGTTGCCGGCCATCGCGCCGCGTTCGGCCGCCTGCGCGGCGCCGGCGCGGAACCACCAGGCGGCCGTCTCGCCTTCGGGCCGCTCGATCGCCGGCACGTCAACGGCCCACGAATCCGCGGTCGATCCAGGCCGGGCGGCCGGCGACGTGGAGCAGGCCGAAGCCAGCAACGTGGCAATGGCGGCAAGGCAGGCGGGGCGCAACAGGGACATCGGCAGTGACCATGGGACGACAGGACGCGCGATTATGCCGGCCCGTTGTTGCCGTCATGGGACGCTGACAGGCGGCGCGTGGCCTCGTACACATGCGCCGGCTTCGGTACTGTGCGGCGTTCCTACCGATTCCGCGGCCCTGCCGGCCGCCCGAGGTCCGGCATGCACCTGGTCGCCGCGTGGTTCCGCATCCCCTTCTGGCAGCGCGTGCTCGCCGGCTTCGTGCTGGGTGCGCTGGCCGGCTGGGCGATGGGCCCGGCGGCCGAGACCTGGTTCGGCCCGCTGGGCACGGTCTACGTCACCCTGATCAAGATGATCGCGGTGCCGCTGGTGTTCTTCGCGGTGATGAATGCCGTGGCCTCGCTGCACGGGCAGAAGTCGGTGGCCGCGCTCGGGGGGCGCACGTTCCTGTGGTTTGCCGCCACCGCCGCGCTGGCCGTGGCGGTGGGGCTGGGGGTGGGCTGGTGGCTGCAGCCCGGCCTGGGCCTGAGCGGGCTGGCCATGGCGCCCGACTACACCGTGCGCGAGATCCCGTCACCGGTGCAGGTGGTGCTGGACATCGTGCCCGGCAACCCGTTCAAGGCGCTGGCCGATGGCCGGATCCTGCAGGTGATCGTGTTCGCCGGGCTGGTCGGCTTCGCGCTGGTCAAGCTGGGCGAGAAGACCGCCGGGCTGCGCAAGCTGGTCGGCGAGGGCAGCGAGGTGATGATCCAGGTCACCCGCTTCGTGCTCGAGTTCACCCCGCTGGGCACCTTCGGGCTGATCGCCGCGCTGGTGGGCAGCTACGGCTTCGAACGGTTGCTGCCGCTGGGCACCTTCGTGCTCGCCCTGTACCTGGCGTGCGCCCTCCACATCGTCGTGGTCTACGGCGGACTCATCGCCGCGCACGGGCTCAACCCGCTGAAGTTCTTCCGCGGCGCCGCGCCGGGCATGCAGGTGGCGTTCGTCAGCTCGTCGAGCTTCGCGTCCATGCCGGTGGCGATGCGCGCCGTCACGCACAACCTGGGCGTGGACAAGGATTACGCCGCGTTCGCGGTGCCGCTGGGCGCCAGCATCAAGATGGACGGCTGCGGCGCGATCTTCCCGGCGCTGACCTCGATCTTCGTCGCGCAGTACTTCGGCCTGCAGCTGGAGCCGACCCAGTACCTGATCATCCTGCTGGCCTCGGTGCTGGGCAGCTTCGGCACCGCCGGCGTGCCCGGCACGGCCATCGTCATGGTCACGCTGGTGCTGAGCGCGGCCGGTCTGCCGCTGGAAGGCATCGGGTATCTCGTGGCGATCGACCGCGTGCTGGACATGATGCGCACGATGACCAACGTCACCGGCCAGATGCTGGTGCCGGTGCTGGTCGCGCGCGAGACCGGGCTGCTGGACGAGGCGCGCTACAACGCGGCGTCCAGCAATGTCGGATTGGCGCCGGACGAAGAGGCGGGCACGCCCGCGCGCCAGGAGTAGGCCTGCCTCCCGGGACGCGGACCCGCGCCACCGCGTTCCGCATCGTGTGTTATACGCCGACCGCAGCGGTTGCGGCTGGCGGTTTTGTGTGGCGTGGGGAGTTTTGGCATGCTGCACGCCGCCGCCGCGCGGCACGCACCGAAGGATCGAATTCGCGTCAATGGAGGACGCCCCGATGCCCCGACTCCCCGCTCTGTTGCCCTTCTGCATGCCGCCTGCCCGTTACGGCGCGGTTGGCACGCAGTCGCGTGGCTGCAACCCGTCCACCATGCGCACGGCCGGCCTGATGCCGTTTCGCCTCGTGGCCGCCGCCGCGCTGGCCCTCACCCTTGGCGCAGGATGCGCACCGGTCCAACAGGAGACGACCATGGTCGAGTACCGCCAGAACCCCCGGCCTTCGAAGGTGCATCGGCTCGAGATGCGCATCGAGGACGCGCCCGGCGACTTCGGCTGGATCCAGGGGTTCATGCAGTTCGACGTGGTCAACCGCCAATGCCTGCCGCCGCCGCGGGAGAACGCGGGCGGCTACAGCTCACCGATCCCCACGCGTTCGATCCCCTTTGCGCTCCAGCGTCAGCCGGACGGCGGCTACACGGGCACCGTATTCACCGACGGCATGGTCGATGAGGACTACCACGGCCACGGCGTCTGCGAATGGCGACTGGTCAACGTGCAGGTCCAGCTCAAGGCCACGGGGGCGCCGGAGGAGACGCTGTTCATGGCGGACCTGTTCGGGGACGAGCTCGCCATGGGATCAGCCAAAACGATCCATTACATAAGGGAGAGCTATCCGCGGCATCCTGACTCCCGTTTGGACGAGCCGCTTAGCTCTGGGCAGACCGACCGCTCACAGATGGCGCCTGAGGTCACCGCAGAGAACCTGTTCAAGATCGTCATGGCCTCTCAGCCGGTGACACAGTGAGGGTGGGTTCAAAGCAATACGCTGAGCTCTCGGACCACTGCTACGACGCGGCGAATCGGCTCGCCGTACTTGCACGCGCGAGGGAGGTCGTCGTGATAGGTGGGGTCCGGTACCGGGTGCTGGAGCACGTGGACAACCCCAGCTCCGGATACCAGGGAACCATTTACCAAGAGGTAGAAAAGGGCTCCGTCGTAGTCGCGCATCGTGGCACCGAGCCCGGCCGAGAGTTTCTGCAGGACGTGGTAAAGGCAGACGCCGGCATGGTCGCAACGCGCGGCAACGTGCAAGCCGGTGACGCTATTGAACTGACGCGACGCGCGCAATTGCACGCCACCGATCCGGATACCCTGGCCGTATACGGTCGAGCGCCCGAAGTCACCGTCACCGGCCATTCGCTGGGCGGCACGCTCGCCCAGATCACCGCGCACCACTTCGGCCTGCGTGGCGAAACGTTCAACGCCTATGGCGCGGTCAGCCTGGACCATCGGCTGGCCGAAGGCGGCACGACGGTCATCAACCACGTGGTTGCCACCGATGTCGTGTCCTCGGGTAGCCCCCACTACGGTCAGGTGCGCGTATATGCGGCCCCGAGGCACATCGAGGCCTTGCGTGACGCGGCCGGCTACGCCAATTCGCGCGGTCCCTTCGACGTGCGGAACCCGCTGGTGATGGTGGCCGATGCACTGGACACCCACGGGATGCACAACTTCCTCGACGTCGACGGCGCCAACCGGCCCGACGTGTCGCTGCTGCGTGACCCTCGGGCACGCGCGCTGGCGGCGGAGTTCGATCCGATGATCGACCGCTTCCGTTCCGATGTCGCGGTGATCCGCGGCGGCGTCACGCTGGGCACGCGAAGTGGGGCAGGGCTGGTCGGCGATGCGGTGAACGCCATGCGGCGCGACCTCGCGCCCGGCGAACCTGCACGGCTCGAGTCCGGGCAGCGTGAGCGGATGGAGCGCGGTGCGCGTGGTGTCGTGGACGGCCCCACGCACCGGGAGTGGCGTGGCGCGCCATTGCCCGGGTTCCTCATGCCGGGGGCCGGAGCCGCGGTCGAGCCCGTCGCCAGTCCGGCTGCAGACCGTGCATCCCCTGCCGATGCCGACCACCCGCAGTACGCGCTGCTGCAACAGATCCGGGCGCAGGCCCGGGCGCGCGAAAGCGACGGGGCCATCAGGTTCAACGATGCCGGCGAGCGCGAGCGCTTCTGCCGGTATGCGTTGGCGGCTTGCCGGGACAACCGGGACGAACTGCGCGGCCTCTATCCCCAGCGCGACTTCAGTGGCCCCGCCGCGGGACCCGGGCTGGAGCGGGCGGACCATCTGGTGATCGGAACGCGCACGCACGCCTTCCTCATGCAGGGGGATATCGAGAGCCCCGCCACGCGTCGAATCGCTTTCACGATGGAGCAGGCGCGGCAGACGCCGGTCGAAGAGTCCGATGCGAGGGTGCAGGCGTCCAACCGGTCGCTGGGCGGGCAGGTGGCGATGCAGCGGCAGCAGGATCCGGTGATCGACATGGAAGCGCCGCCGCGCGGCGGCCGGGCGCACTGAGGCGCGCGGCCCGGCATCGGCCACCTGAGACAACACCGGGTCCGACCCTCGAACGGTCGCGACGCGGCGTGGCGGGGCGCCCACGCGTCGCCCTGGCGCTACGCCCGCGAGTACCGCCAGCTGACCATGCGGCCGTCCCGGTACGGCATTACGCCGTGGAAGGGGCGCGGGTCGTCGTCGAACACCATCGGCAGGAAGTGCCGGTCGCCCTCCCACATGGGCAGCTCGTCGAGCCGGTCCACCGGCACCCACTCCAGCGTGCCTTCGGGGTTGCGCTCCAGCGGCGTGCCGGCAAAGCGCGTCACCACGAAGATGAAACCCAGCCAGTCCTCGCCGTGCTTGCCGAATCCCGGCCAGCTGACGGTGCCGCGCAGGACCAGTTCCTCGCAATCGATGCCGGCCTCCTCGTGGATCTCGCGGCGCATGCCGGCCAGCACGTCCTCGTCGGGCTCGATCTTGCCGCCCAGGCCGTTGTACTTGCCCAGCTGGTGGTCGTCCGGGCGCGCGTTGCGGTGGACCATCAGCACCTGCGTGCGGTCCGGCGACAGCACGAAGCCCAGGGTCGCGACGATCGGGGTGTAGGGCATCAGTCGCGGGCCTCGCGCTGCTCGGCCAATGCAGCATCGAACGCGGCCTCGGCCTTGTCGGCGTAGGCCGTGCACGACAGCGGTGCGGGATGCGGATTGCCGGTGTCGGCCGGGCTCCAGCCCACGCCGCCGGGGTGCGGGGCGATCAGGATGTCGCAGGGCAGGGCGCGCACGCGGGCGAAGCCGCGCCGGTAGTCCTCGACGATGCGCGGGTAGCGCGGGTTGTCGACCAGCCGGTAATCGGGCGCGCTCAGGCTGTCGGCGTAGGCCATCGACACCGGTCGGCCGTCGCGGGTGTCGTTCCACGTCCAGCTGAGCGAGCCGGGCGTGTGTGCGGGAGTGAAGTGGGCGGTGAACGCGACGCCGCCCAGCGCGATCGTCTCGCCGTCCTGCACCAGGCGGTCCGCGCTCACGGGCGGGAACTGGATCGCGTCGCCGTAGTGGATGTCATCGCTGCCGCCGCGTGCGAGCAGCGCGGCGGATTCGGCATTGCTGACCACGGTGGCCCCGGTGGCGCGGCGCAGCGCGGCCAGGGGACCGGCGTGGTCGGCGTGGGCATGGCTGTGGAGGATGAGCCGGACATCGGCGGGCGCAACGCCGAGCGACTGCAGGTGCTCCAGCAGCATCGGCGCGGCCTGCGGCATGCCGCCGTCGATCACCACGGCGCCGGCATCGGTCTTCACGACCAGCGAGGCCAGGCCCTCGGTGCCGATGTACCAGGTGCGTGCCGCGATCTGGAACGGCTGGATGGGGCGGCGCCAGCTTTCGGGCACCTCGTAGGCCTTCGTCTGCGGCAGGACGGATTGCGCGGCAAGCGGGAGCGATAGCAGCAGCGCCGCGAGTAGCGCGAGCGGCCGGGAAGGACGGAGGTCGGGCATCGGGACTGTCGCAGGCGTCGCACGCAGGGGCGCACGGGGCGACAAGGGTGCCAGCTGCGCGGCGGCCTGCCCAGCCGCGCTTGCGCCGGGTGTGCGTGATCAGGCGGCCGGCGTGCGACCAGGGCGGGCCAGTCGTGTCCCCAGCCAGGCCATCGGCACCGGCAGCAGCACGCCGCTGACCAGCATCCACGTGGGGTGCGGAATCATCGTGTAGTTGAGCACCACGCCCAGCAGCACCAGTGCGCCGACGATGAGTGCCGCCAGGCGCGGGTGCCGCCGCGAGATTCGCGCCGCGACCCAGCCGCCCAGCAGCGCGGCCAGAGCGTAGCCGGCAATGACGCACGCCATGGCCGTCACCGGCGCGGTATTGATGAAGTCGGCGAGCGCCGCGGGGTCGGTGAGATCGGTGCCGGGTGGCGGCGGGTACAGCGCGGCGCTGAGCAGTTGGGACAGCGTGATCACCAGCCACGCCACCACGATGCCGGCGACCACGCCAACGGCCGTCCTCAGTCCCTGTCGCATGCCATGCCCCCGGTAGGTCCCGGGCGTGAGGATCGCCGCTGGCGCTTGACCTCGCAAGCACGCGGGTGCGACGAGAATGGGTCGGGCCGCCCATGTCGACCCCGGCGCGGGCGTGCCGCGGCGATTGCCGCCTACCAGGAGCACCTGCCGCATGACCGGAGAACAGCGCGAACTCACCCTGCGGTTCCTCGCCGAGCCCACCGACGTCAATTACGGCGGCAAGGTCCACGGTGGCGTGGTGATGAAGTGGATCGACCAGGCCGGCTACGCCGCGGCCGTGGGCTGGAGCGGGCGCTACAGCGTGACCGTGGCGGTCGGCGGCATCCGCTTCGTCTCGCCCATCCGCACCAGCGACCTCGTCACGGTGCGCACCAAGCTGGTCTACACCGGTACCAGCAGCATGCATTTCTCCGTGGATGTCACCGCGCGCGACCCGGGCATCGAGGGCGGCGACGCCACCCGCGAGCGGCTGTGCACGCACTGCGTGATCGTGTTCGTGGCGCTGGACGAGGTGGAGGGCAAGCCGACCCCGGTCCCGGCGTGGACGCCGCAGACGGAGGAGGACCGTCGCCTGGCGACGTACGCCACCAAGGTCATGGAGCTGAGCAAGGGCATCGAGCAGACCATCGAACGCTACCGCGAGGCGAGCGCCTGACGACCGACACCTGACCCCCGGGTCCCGGAACGAAAAAGGCACCCCGCGGGGTGCCTTTCGCTTGAATCCGGGCGGCCCGGTCGGGCCGATGTCGGTCAGATGCCTTCGACCCGGCGCGCCGACATGAACTTGTTGCCCCAGTAGCCGGTGTCCATGCGCGAGACCATCACATCCTTGCCGCGGCTGGGCGCGTGCACGAACTGGCCATTGCCGACGTAGATGCCCACGTGGTCGACGCGCCCGCGCTTGCCGAAGAACACCAGGTCGCCCTCGGCCAGCGCGTTGCGGTCATCGATCAGGCGGCCCCGCTTGGCCATTTCGCGCGAGACGCGCGGCAGCTCGACGCCCAGTGCATTGCGGAACACATAGCCGACCAGGCCGCTGCAGTCGAAGCCGCTGTCGGGCGAGGTGCCGCCCCAGCGGTAGGGCGTGCCGATCAGGGCCATCGCGCTCTGCAGCAGGGTCTTGATCTTGCCCTGGCCGCCGGCGTCGGCGCCCGGGCCGACCATGCGGTTGAAGTCGGTGGCCAGCATCAGCGCGCGATCCGACAGGGTCATCGTGTCGGTCATCATGCTGCGGCCGATGCCGGCGGCGTTGCCGGCGTCGGCGCTCATCCCACCGGCGGGTGGGATCTCCTGCGCACCGGCCGGCAGGGCCAGCAGGCACAGCAGGGCGGGAACGATGGAGAGGCGGAGGGCCCGGACCCATCGGGTCGGGCGGGTGGCGGCGCGGCCGGTGCCGTTGCAGGAACGGCGGATCGAGGAGGTCGTCACACGGGACTCACGGTTTCATCACGCGGCGATCATGCCCGCTCAAAGGAACTCGTAGGTGCAAATTTCGTTAATTAATCGTTAAAGAAGAAAGAAATCCGTCACGATTCGGCCGATCTTCAGCGCAGGATGCGTTTGGCACCGCTGTAGTGGTCACGCCAGTAGTGCCCGTCCAGGTGGTCCAGGCGCACCGTTCCGCCGGTGCTCGGGGCGTGCACGAAGCGGCCTTCGCCGACGTAGATGCCCACATGGGTGACGGTGCCGCCACTGCCGAAAAAGACCAGGTCCGCGGTTGCCAGTTGCCGGGGCGGCACCTTGGGGCCCTGGTAGTCGGCGAGCGCCCGCGAGGTGCGCGGCAGGCGCACGTCGAGCATGTCGCTGAAGACGTAATTGACCAGACCGCTGCAGTCGAAGCCGCCCTCGGGCGTGTTGCCGCCGTACCGGTACGGCGTGCCGACCAGGCTGATCGCGCGCATCAGCACCGCGTTGGCCGAGGCCGGGTCGGCCGGGGTCACCTCCGGCCAATCGCGGGTGGACGTCGGTGCCGGCGCGGTGCGCACCGTCTCGCGTCCGCCGCCGCAGCCGGCCAGCAGCACCAGTGCAACGGAGAGGCCCGCAAAGCGTGCAAGACCGCAAGGGAAAAGGCCCGGCGCCGACGCCGGTGGCGTGGCCGGGGGCTTGCCGGGATAATGCGCAGCCTTGTTCACGGCCGACAGCTTGGCGGCTGGCCGCCGTCGCGACAAGCCTCACGCCCCCTCGCCGCTGCCGCGGCAGGCGCCTTCGCGCCGGGAGCCTCCTTACATGCCGGCCGCGAAGGCCGACCACCGGGTATGCCATGAAGATCGAGAAAGACCGCGTCGTGCGTTTCCACTACACCGTGTCCGAGCAGGGCCAGGCGCCGCTGGAGTCGTCCAACGGCGGCGATCCGCTGGCCATCCTGGTGGGCCACGGCAACATCATCCCGGGCCTGGAAACGGCGATGGCAGGCCGCGAGGCCGGCGAGACGTTCGAGGTCGACGTGGCCGCGGCCGAAGCCTACGGCGAGCGCCGCGAGGGCATGATCCAGCGCGTCCCCAAGAAGCACTTCCAGGGCGCCAAGCTGCAGCCGGGCATGCAGGCGGTGCTGCCGACCAACTTCGGCCCGCGCGCCGTGACCATCCAGAAGGTGGGCATGAGCGTGGTCGACGTCGACCTCAACCACCCGATGGCGGGCAAGGACCTGCACTTCAAGGTGGAGATCGTCGACGTGCGCGAGGCCAGCGCCGAGGAGATCGAGCACAAGCACGTGCACGGCGAAGGCGGCCACCAGCACTGAGGTCGAGCCTCCGGTATCCGATGACGGCCCGCCCTGTGCGGGCCGTTTTCGTTGGCCCGGCGCACTAGGTGGAGACCGGGCTTGGCGCGGCTGGCATGATCGCCGGCGGCCACCGCTGGGGAGCGGACATGCATCACACCACCACGCCCGGGCCCGTGCCCGCGGCGCCCGCCACGTTCGCACCCGTCGCGCCGGGCGAGCGCATCGTCGCCCTCGACGCCGTGCGCGCAGTCGCGCTGCTGGGCATCCTGCTGATGAATATCGAAGGGTTAGTGGGCCCGCTGTTCGGGTCCATCACGGGCGTGGACCCGAACCTGACCGGCGCAGACCGGATCGCCGATACGCTCATCTACATCTTCGTGCAGGGCAAGTTCTACACCCTGTTTTCGCTGCTGTTCGGCATGGGGTTTGCGGTGATGATGGAACGCGCCCGCGCCGCGGGCCGACCGTTCACCGCGCCGTACCTGCGCCGCAGCCTTGCGCTGCTGGCGATCGGGCTGCTGCACCTGCTGCTGCTGTGGTCGGGCGACATCCTGGTGAACTACGCGCTGATGGCACTGGTGCTGCTGCTGGTCTTCGCTGCGACCCCCACCCGGCGCCTGCCGTGGTGGGGCGTGGCCCTGTACCTGGCACCGGCGGCCATCATGGCGCTGGGCGGGGCCATGGGGTCGCTGGCACAACTGGACCCGACGGCCGCCGCGGACATGGCCAAGGGCCTGGCCGAGCAGGAGCGCGCGATGGCCGACGCGCTTGCCGCACAGCGCGCCACCTATGGCGGCGCCGACTACCTCGCGGCCATGTCGCGGCGCTGGGACGACTTCACGATGTTCATCGGCTACCTGCCGGTGATGGGCGCACACATCCTCGGGATGTTCCTGCTGGGGGCGTGGTTCGTGCGCAGCGGCGCGATCCGGCGGCCGGATGATTTCCCCCGCCTGTACACCGGGCTGCGCTGGGTGGCGCTGCCCCTGGGCCTGGCGGCGATGCTGCTGGCGTGGTGGCACGTGCCGACGGTCGACTTCGGCCGGTTGGACCTGACGTCGGGCCTGGCGTCGGCGCTCACTGCGGTGGCCAACCTGCTGATGTGCCTGGGCTACCTGGCCTGGCTGCTGCGCGGCCTGGAGGGCGGCGGCATCGCTGCACGCGCGCTGGCGTGGATCGCGCCGGCCGGGCGCATGGCCCTGACCAACTACCTGCTGCAGTCGCTGGTGTGCACGACGATCTTCGCCGGTTACGGGCTCGGGTACTTCGAGCAGTTGCCGCGCGCCGGGCAGGTGCCGTTCGCGCTGGCGCTGTTCGTTCTGCAGGTGCTCGCCAGCCGCGCGTGGCTGGCGCGCTTCCGTTACGGGCCGGTGGAGTGGGTGTGGCGCGCGCTGACGTATGGACGGGCTCCCGCCATGCGCGAGGCGCCTGCAGGACGCTGATCGCACCGGTCGACACGCTGCGTCCCGGTCGCGCGCTGCGGCCGCGCGCCGGCAGGCCCTAGACTTTGCGCATGGAACAACGCGAAGACGTGGTGGTGGTCGGCGCCGGTGTGATCGGCCTGTCATGTGCGCTGGCGCTGCTGGATGCCGGGCGCGGCGTGCGCGTGGTCGATGCCGGCCGCGTCGGCGGCGGCAGCTCCCACGGCAACTGCGGCACCATCACCCCCAGCCACGCACCGCCGCTGGCGGCGCCGGGGGTGGTCCTGCGCGCGCTGCGCTGGATGCTGACGCCCGACGCGCCGCTCTACATCCCGCCCCGACTCGACCCCGTGCTGTGGCGCTGGCTGTGGCGCTTCGCCGGCCGCTGCAACCGGCGTGACTGGCGCGCCTCGGCCATCGCCAAGGCCGCGTTGCTGGGCGACTCGCGCGCGCGCCTGGGCGACTGGGTGGCACGGCATTCGATCGATTGCGGGTTCGTCGAGTCCGGCGAGGACTACGTGTATCGCGATGTCCGGGCGTTCGCGCACGGCCAGCAGGAGCTGCCGCTGCTGCGCGAACTGGGCATCGAGCTGGAGGTGGTCGACGGCCCGGCGTACGAGGCGATCGAGCCGGCGATGAAGCCCGGCGTCGCCGGTGCCATCCGTTTCTCCGGAGACGCCATGCTGCGGCCCGACCGGTATCTGGCCGAGCTGGCGCGCGTGGTGCGCGAGCGCGGGGGCGTGATCGACGAGCACCGCGCGCTGGACGGCATCGACCACAGCCGCGAGGGCCCGGTGCTGCATACCGCCGCCGGCGCGCTTCGGCCGCGCGATGCGGTCATCGCCACCGGTGCGTGGTCACCGCGTCTTGCCAAGGCGATCGATGTCCCGGCGCTGACGGGCGCGATGCAGCCGGGCAAGGGCTACTCGATCACCTACTCGCGGCCCGCGCTGGCGCCCAAACGGCCGCTGGTGCTGCGCGAGCGGGCCGTCTGCGTGACCGCGTGGCCCGACGGGTTCCGCCTGGGCAGCACGATGGAATTCTCCGGCTTCGACGAGCACCTCAATGCGCGCCGGCTGGCCGCCTTGGAACGCGGCGCGGCCGACTACCTGCACGAGCCGGTTGGCGCCCAGGTCCGCGAGCGGTGGTACGGGTGGCGGCCCATGAGCTGCGACGACATCCCGATCATCGGGGCGGTGCCGCACCGCCCGAACCTGTGGCTGGCGACCGGCCACGGGATGATGGGCATGGGCATGAGCGCGGGCACGGCGCAGTTGCTGGCCGACCTCGTGTGTGCCCGCACGCCCGCGCTCGATCCCGCGCCGTACCGCGTGGAGCGTTTCGGCTGAGGCATCGAACGCGGGGCGTTGACGTCAACCCGGTCAGACTGCCGCCTTTTCGACGCGATGCCATGGGCATCCGGGGAGGACCGACATGGCACGCGACTTCGACCTGATCGTGGTGGGGGGCGGCTCGGGCGGGCTGGCCGGCGCCTTCCGCGCCGCCGCGCACGGCGCGCGCGTCGCGCTGCTGGAGCCCGGAGCGCTTGGAGGCACCTGCGTCAACGCCGGCTGCGTGCCGAAGAAGGCGATGTGGCTGGCGGCCGATGTCGCACGCAAACTGACCATGGCCGCGGATCTCGGGTTCGCGACCGAAACCTGCGCGCTGGACTGGCCCGAATTCATTGCCCACCGCCAGCGCTACATCCACAACATCCACGAGAGCTACCGGCAACGACTGGACGAGGCCGGCATCCCCGTGCTGCCGATGCGCGGGCGCCTGGTCGGCCCGGGAACGGTGGAGTGCGACGATGGCGTGCGCCTGTCGGCGTCGCGGCTGCTGCTGGCCACCGGCGGCCATGCCGTCAAACCGCCGGTCGCGGGGGCGGACCTGGGCGGCACCTCCGACGACTTCTTCCACTGGACCGCCGCGCCCCCCGAGGTGGCCATCATCGGCGGCGGTTACGTGGCGGTGGAACTGGCCGGGGTGCTGCAGGCGCTGGGCAGCCGCGTGTCGATGTTCGTACGCGGGCCGCGGCTGCTCGAAGCGTTCGACGAGGAATTGTGCGACCGGTTGGCGGAGGACTACCGCCACGCAGGGGTGCGCGTCCATTTCGACTGCGAAGTGGAGTCGATCGAGGGCGAGGGTGGCCGGCGGCGCGTGCGCGGGGGCGGGGAGGACCAGGGCACGTTCGACGCGGTGCTCTTCGCCACCGGTCGGGCGCCCAACACCGGTGGCCTGGGGCTGGAGGCGGCCGGCGTCCAGACCGACGAGCGCGGACGCATTTGCGTCGACGCGCGCCACGCCACCAGCGCACCGGGGGTGTACGCGGTCGGCGACGTCACCACCGACCCGGCGTTGACGCCGGTGGCCATCGCCACCGCTCGACGGCTGATGGACCGGCTGTACGGCGACCGCGACGACACGTTGGACCTGTCGCAGGTGCCCACGGTGGTGTTCACCCACCCGCCGCTGGGCATGGTGGGGCTGACGGAAGCCGAAGCCCGCGCCTCGCATGACGACGTGCAGGCCTACACCACCGGCTTCCGCCCCATGCTCCACGCGCTGTCGGAGTCGCAGCAGCGCAGCCTGTTCAAGCTGGTGTGTGTGGGTGACGAGCGTCGCGTGGTCGGGCTGCACCTGCTGGGCGAGGGGGCCGACGAGATGCTGCAGGGCTTCGCGGTGGCGATGAAACGCGGCATCACGCTGGATGACCTGCACGACACCGTTGCCATCCACCCCACCAGTGCCGAGGAAGTGGTGTTGCTGCGCTAGACCGAGATGTTTCTGTAGAGCGAGGTGAGTCGCGACCGTGCTCGCCCGGAGGCCGTGGTCGCGACTCACGTCGCTCCTACAAGGCTCTGGAAAGGGCGCAGCGTGCCCATCGCGGTGAAGCCGCGCCTACGGACGCGGTACCTGCGCGACAATCAACCCCATGGACACCTTCACCCTGCACCGCGGCACCGCGCCGCTGCTCGTGAGCCTGCCGCACGACGGCAGTGCCATCCCCGATGAACTCGCGGCGCGGATGACGCCTCAGGCGCGCCGTGCACCCGACACCGACTGGCACGTGTCGCGGCTGTACGCCTTCGCCCGGGACCTCGGCGCATCGGTGCTCGTACCGCGCTACTCGCGCTACGTGGTCGACCTCAACCGGCCGGAGGACGACACCTCGCTGTATCCCGGGCAGAACACGACGGGCCTGTGCCCGACCGTGCGCTTCACCGGCGAACCGCTGTACCTCGAGGGACAGGCGCCGACCACCGACGAGATCATCGGACGTATCAACACGTACTGGCGCCCGTACCACGACGCGCTGCGCGGTGAGCTCGAGCGGCTTCATGGCCTGCACCGGCGGGTTGCCCTCTGGGAAGGCCACTCGATCCGCGGCAGCGACCTGCCGTTCCTGTTCGAGGGGCGCCTGCCGGACCTCAACCTCGGCACCGCCGCGGGCACCAGTTGCTCGCCCGCGCTGCAGGCGCGCCTGGAAGGCGTGCTCGCCGCGCAGGCCGCCTACGACTGGGTCGCCAACGGCCGATTCAAGGGCGGCCACATCACCCGGCACTACGGCCGGCCGGCGGATGGCATCGATGCGGTGCAGCTGGAGATCAGCCAGCGCACTTACATGGACGAAGACTCGTTCGAGTACGACGAGGCCAAGGCGGCGGATCTGCAGGTCGTCCTGCGCGACCTGCTCGCCGCCATGCCCCTGTAGGAGCGGCTTCAGCCGCGATCCACGCTCCACCCGTCCTGTACGAGCGACGTAAGTCGCGACTTCGCACCCCTGGGAGACGACGGGTCGCGACTCACGTCGCTCCTGCAAGAGGACGCAAGCCGGCCTAGACCTCCAGCGTCGCCAGGTCGCCCTTGTTCTCGAGCCACGCCTTGCGGTCGGAGGCGCGCTTCTTGGCCAGCAGCATGTCCATCAGCGAGCGGGTCTGGTCGGCATCGTCCACGGTCAGCTGCACCAGCCGGCGCGTGTCGGGGTGGATGGTCGACTCGCGCAGCTGCGAGGGGTTCATCTCGCCCAGGCCCTTGAAGCGGGTGACGTTGACCGCGCCGGCCGCGCCTTTCTTCTTCTCGGCTTTTTCGCGCTCGATCTTCTCCAGCACGATCCGCTTCTCTTCCTCGTCCAGCGCGTACATCACCTGCTTGCCCACGTCGATGCGGAACAGGGGCGGCATCGCGACGAACACATGGCCGGCCGCGACCAGTGCCGGGAAGTGGCGCAGGAACAGGGCGGTCAGCAGCGTGGCGATGTGCAGGCCGTCGCTGTCGGCGTCGGCCAGGATGATGACCTTGCCGTAGCGCAGGCCGGAAATGTCGTCCTTGCCCGGGTCGCAGCCGATGGCCACCGCCAGGTCGTGCACTTCCTGCGACGCCAGCACGCTGCCGGAGGCCACTTCCCAGGTGTTGAGGATCTTGCCGCGCAGCGGGAGGATCGCCTGGAAGTCCTTGTCGCGCGCCTGCTTGGCGCTGCCGCCGGCCGAGTCGCCCTCCACCAGGAACAGCTCGGTGCGCGAGAGGTCCTGGCTGGTGCAGTCGGCCAGCTTGCCGGGCAGGGCGGGGCCCTGCGTGACCTTCTTGCGCGTGATCTGCTTTTCGGTCTTCAAACGCGCCGACGCGCGTTCGATCGCCAGTTGCGCGATCTTTTCGCCCAGCTCCACGTGCTGGTTGAGCCACAGGCTGAAGGCGTCGTGCGCGGCGCCTTCCACGAACCCGGCCGCCTGGCGCGAGCTCAGCCGCTCCTTGGTCTGCCCGGAGAACTGCGGGTCGGTCATCTTGATGCTGAGCACGAACGCGACGCGGTCCCACACGTCCTCCGGTGCCAGCTTCACGCCGCGCGGCAGCAGGTTGCGGAAGTCGCAGAACTCGCGCAGCGCATCGGTGAAGCCGGTGCGCAGACCGTTGACGTGGGTGCCGTGCTGAGCGGTCGGGATCAGATTGACGTAGCTCTCCTGCACCAGCTCGCCGTCCGGCGCCCAGGCCACGGCCCAGTCCACCGTCTCGGTGTCCTTGTCGAGGTTGCCGACGAACAGCTCCGGCGGCAGAAGCTCGCGGTTGGGCGCATCGCCGTAGAGCTCGCCGCGCAGGTAGTCGCGCAGGCCGTCCTCGTAGTGCCACTTCACGGTTTCGCCGCTGGCGGCGTCGGTCAGGCTGACCGTCAGGCCGGGGCACAGCACGGCCTTGGCGCGCAGCAGGTGTTTGAGCGCGCGCAGGTTGAACTTGGGCGTGTCGAAGTACTTCGGGTCCGGCCAGAACTGCACCCGGGTGCCGGTGTTCTTCTTCCCGACGGTGCCGACCACTTCCAGCGGCGTGGCGCGGTCGCCGTCGCGGAAGCTCATGCGGTACTCGTTGCCGTCGCGCTTGATCCGCACCTCCACAAGGGTGGACAGCGCGTTGACGACGCTGACGCCGACGCCGTGCAGGCCGCCGGAGAAGGTGTAGTTCTTGTTGCTGAACTTGCCGCCCGCATGCAGCCGCGTGAGGATCAGCTCGACGCCGGGGATGCCTTCCTCCGGGTGGATGTCCACCGGCATGCCGCGGCCGTCGTCGGACACCTCGCAGCTGCCATCGGCGTGCAGGGTGACCTCGATGCTGCGCGCGTGCCCGGCCAGCGCTTCGTCCACCGCGTTGTCGATCACCTCCTGCGCCAGGTGGTTGGGGCGGGTGGTGTCGGTGTACATGCCCGGGCGACGCTTGACCGGGTCCAGCCCGGACAGCACTTCGATGTCGGCGGCGTTGTAGCGGTTGTTCATTCGTGGGAATCGCGCAGTACGGCAGGCGGCCGGCGAGGATGGAGCGGGGGGCTGGGGCGGT
Organism: uncultured Lysobacter sp.; assembly: GCA_966210725.1. GTDB lineage: Bacteria > Pseudomonadota > Gammaproteobacteria > Xanthomonadales > Xanthomonadaceae > Lysobacter_C. The sequence continues at coordinate 19,008 of CBIHLN010000041.1, forward strand.
CAAGGCGAACCGCGGGCAGCCAAGAGGTCGGCATGGTCGACCTGTAACCGGTTACCGCCACATCTACCCGCTAAGTCGTTGATTGTTAAAGGTTCGTTTGTTCAGCATCCAGACGGCCGCGGCTGGCTAGGGTCGGCGCGCCGCTGGAACGCGGCCATTGACGATGCATCGGCGCGCATCCCCCTGTGTACCGCGTGCCCGCTGCCACCCCTGTTCCGAGAGAGTCACTTGAGTTCTGGAGGATTTACAGAATGAACATCCGCAAGTTGCTGATCCCGACCTTCGCCGCCGCCATGCTGGCGGCCCCGCTCGCTTTCGCCCAGGACGTGTCTGCCGAGGCGCAGGCCGAAGTCGACGCCGCCGCCGCCGAGCAGGCCGCGGCCCAGGCTGACCAGGCCGCCGACCAGGCCAAGGCGAAGGCCGACCAGGCCGTGGACGCCGCCACCGGTGCGGTCGATGCCGCCGCCGATGCCGACGCGTCGGCCGAGGCGGCCGCGTCCGCCGAACTGGACGCTGAAGCCGCCGCCGAGGAGCTCGAGGAAGGCGACGACGGCCTGTAAGCCGTCCAGGCTGTACAGCGCGGGCGTCCCGGTTGACGGGGCGCCCGTTCTTTTTTTGCTGCTGCGCATGGCTGCAGGCCGGGGGACGTGATCGCCTCGCCCCGGCGGCCGCGGACTCGCCGCCGGGCGCCCCAGCCGGTAAACTGCCGCTTTCCGGAAGCGCGCTTCCCCATGACTCCCCCTCGACCCAACACTCCGCTCGTCTTCGTCACCGGCGGCGTGGTCTCTTCGCTTGGCAAGGGCATCGCCGCGGCATCGCTGGCGGCCGTCCTCGAAGCGCGCGGCCTGCGCGTGACGATGATGAAGCTCGACCCCTACATCAACGTCGATCCCGGCACGATGAGCCCGTTCCAGCACGGCGAGGTGTACGTCACCGACGACGGCGCCGAGACCGACCTGGACCTGGGCCACTACGAGCGCTACGTCCGCACCCGGCTCAGCCGCAAGAACTCGATCACGACCGGGCGGATCTACGAGAACGTGATCCGCAAGGAGCGCCGCGGCGATTACCTCGGCGGCACGGTGCAGGTGATCCCGCACATCACCGACGAGATCAAGCGCTGCATCTCCGAGGCCACCGAGGGCTTCGACGTGGGCCTGGTCGAGATCGGCGGCACCGTGGGCGACATCGAGTCGCTGCCCTTCCTTGAGGCGATCCGCCAGATCCGCAGCGAGCGCGGCCCGGACAAGGCGCTGTTCATGCACCTCACGCTGGTCCCGTGGATCGCCGCCGCCGGTGAGCTCAAGACCAAGCCGACCCAGCACTCCGTCAAGGAGCTGCGCTCGATCGGCATCCAGCCCGACATCCTGCTGTGCCGCTCCGAGCAGCCGCTGCCCGACAGCGAGCGACGCAAGATCGCGCTGTTCACCAACGTCTCGGAGCGCGCGGTGATCAACGCGCTGGACCTGGACAACATCTACCGGATGCCGGCCAACTTCCACGCCCAGGGCCTGGACGAGCTGATCATCGAGCGCCTGCGGCTGCCCGCGGGCGAGGCCGACATGGCCGAATGGGACGCGGTGCTGGACGCCAGCGAGCACCCCGTCGACGAGGTCACGATCGGCGTCGTCGGCAAGTACGTCGACCACCAGGACGCCTACAAGTCGGTGGGCGAGGCGCTCAAGCACGGCGGGCTGCGCCAGCGCACGCGCGTGAAGCTGAAGTGGCTGGAGTCCAGCGACGTCGAGCGCGACGGCGCCAAGGCGCTGGAAGGCGTGGACGGCATCCTGGTGCCCGGCGGCTTCGGTGACCGCGGTTTCGAGGGCAAGGTGCTGACCGCGCAGCACGCGCGTGAGCACGGCATCCCGTACTTCGGCATCTGCTACGGCATGCAGGCCGCGGTGGTGGACTACGCGCGCCACGTGGCCGGCCTGGACGGCGCCAACAGCACCGAGAACGACAAGGCCTGCCCGCACCCGGTGATCGGCCTGATCACCGAATGGCGCACCGCCGCCGGCGAAGTCGAGCGGCGCAGCGAGGACAGCGACCTGGGCGGCACCATGCGCCTGGGCCTGCAGGAGCAGCGGCTCAAGCCCGGCACGCTGGCGCGCGAGCTGTACGGCCAGGACGTGGTCGGCGAGCGCCACCGCCACCGCTACGAGTTCAACAACCGCTACCGCACGCAGCTGGAAGACGCCGGCCTGGTGATCAGCGCCAAGTCGATGGACGACCTGCTGGTGGAGATGGTCGAGCTGCCGCGCAGCGTGCACCCGTGGTTCCTGGCCTGCCAGGCGCACCCAGAATTCCTGTCCACCCCGCGCGACGGCCACCCGCTGTTCGTCGGCTTCATCCGCGCCGCGCGCGAGCACAAGGCCAACGAAGGGCAGGCGGGCGGGCTGTTGAAGGAAGCCAAGGCGTGACGCCAGTGATGCCTGCTTTTCGTAGGAGCGGCTTCAGCCGCGATCCCAGGCCGGCACGCGCGTTCCATCAACCGATCGCGGCTGAAGCCGCTCCTACAACGCTGCGAGGAGTCGCTTGATGAAACTTTGCGGATTCGAAATCGGCCTCGACAAGCCGTTCTTCCTGATCGCCGGCCCCTGCGTGATCGAGTCGATGCAGCTGCAGCTCGACACCGCCGGCCAGCTCAAGGAAATCACTTCCGCGCTGGGCATTCCCTTCATTTTCAAGTCCAGCTTCGACAAGGCCAACCGCACCTCGGTGTCGGGCTTCCGCGGGCCGGGCATGGAAGAGGGGCTGAAGGTGCTGTCGGAGGTCAAGCGCCAGCTCGGCGTGCCGGTGCTGACCGACGTCCACGAGTACACGCCGATGGACGAGGTCGCCAGCGTCGTCGACGTGCTGCAGACCCCGGCGTTCCTGTGCCGGCAGACGGACTTCATCCAGAAGGTCGCCAGCGCCGGCAAGCCGGTCAACGTCAAGAAGGGCCAGTTCCTGTCGCCGTGGGAGATGAAGCACGTCGCCGACAAGGCGCTGGC
>CBIHLN010000042.1:0-21165 GCA_966210725.1 uncultured Lysobacter sp.
CGCGCATGTGCGCCGAGGGCCACCGCCCGATCTGCCAGGACACCGGCATCGTCACGGTGTTCCTCGAGATCGGGATGGACGTGCGCTGGGCCGATGCCACGATGGGCGTGGAAGACATGGTCAACGAGGGCGTGCGCCGCGCCTACAACCACCCCGACAACAAGCTGCGTGCCAGCGTGCTGGCCGACCCGGCCGGCAAGCGCGCCAACACGAAGGACAACACGCCGGCCGTCGTGAACATGAAGGTCGTGCCCGGCGACACGGTGGACGTGATCGTCGCGGCCAAGGGCGGCGGCAGCGAGGCCAAGAGCAAATTCGCGATGCTCAACCCGTCCGACTCGATCGTCGACTGGGTGCTCAGGACCGTGCCGACGATGGGCGCGGGCTGGTGCCCGCCGGGCATGCTCGGCATCGGCATCGGCGGCACCGCCGAGAAGGCGATGCTGCTGGCCAAGGAGTCGCTGATGGAGCCCATCGACATCACCGACCTGCAGGCCCGCGGCCCGTCCAACCGCGCCGAGGAGCTGCGGCTGGAGCTGTACGAGAAGGTCAACGCGCTGGGCATCGGCGCGCAGGGCCTGGGCGGCCTGACCACGGTGCTCGACATCAAGGTCAAGGACTACCCGACGCATGCGGCCAACCTGCCGGTGGCGCTGATCCCGAACTGCGCCGCCACCCGGCATGCGCATTTCACGCTGGACGGCAGCGGCCCGGTCACGCTGGAGCCGCCGTCGCTGGCGGACTGGCCCGAGCTGACCTACGACGCCAGCAAGGGCCGACGCGTCGACATGGATACCGTGACGCGCGAGGACGTGGCGTCGTGGAAGCCGGGCGAGGTGCTGCTGCTCAATGGCAAGCTGCTGACGGGTCGCGACGCCGCGCACAAGCGGATCGTCGGCCTGCTGGACGCGGGCGAGGCGCTGCCGGTCGACCTGCGCGGACGCTTCATCTACTACGTCGGCCCGGTCGACCCGGTGCGCGACGAGGTCGTCGGCCCCGCCGGCCCCACCACGGCCACGCGCATGGACAAATTCACCGAGCAGGTGCTGGACCAGACCGGCCTGCTGGGCATGGTCGGCAAGGCCGAGCGCGGCCCGATCGCGCTCGAAGCCATCCGCAAGCACCGCTCCGCGTACCTGATGGCGGTGGGCGGGGCGGCGTACCTGGTGTCCAAGGCGATCAAGGCCGCGCGCGTGGTCGCCTTCGAGGACCTGGGCATGGAGGCGATCTACGAGTTCACCGTGCAGGACATGCCGGTGACCGTGGCCGTCGACAGCCAGGGCGAGTCCGTCCACAAGACCGGCCCGCGCGAGTGGCAGGCCCGCATCGGCAAGATCCCGGTGGTGGTCGAGCCGGCCTGACGGCGTCGCCTCCAACGCACCCCGCCTTTATAGGAGCGGCTTCAGCCGCGAAAGCCCGCCGCTCGAATGTAGGAGCGACGTAAGTCGCGACCGCGAACCGGTGGAGGCTTGCGCGGTCGCGACTTACGTCGCTCCTACAGGGAGGCGATCGCGGCTGAAGCCGCTCCTACAGGCGCGAGACAAGCGCCTTGAGCGCTTTCCGCGTCGCCGCCGCCTGCAGGTAGTCGGTTGCCAACTTCTCCAGCGCGAACACATTGGTCGAACTGGTGTCGTCCAGGTCGTCCATGCCCACCACCAGGTCGGTCTGCATGCGGAAGTAGCCGTCGCCGACCAGGTGGCGGGCGATGTAATCCACCGAATCGGTGTTGCCGTCGAACAGCACGTCGATGATGGGGATGGCCCACTCCAGCGCGCCCCATTCACGGGCGGACTTGAGGTCGATCGGCCGGTTCCGCTCGCCCGTGCCCACCGACAGCACGGTGAGGTCGTGGCTGTTGTCGACGCGGGCGTCCTTGCGCATGGCCTCGGCGATGGCGCAGGCGGTGGGGTTGTTGGCGACGACGCCGCCGTCGATCAGCGCGCAGCGGTAGCCCTCGACCGTCATCGGGTGCGCGGGGAAGTAGGTGGGTGCGGCAGCGGAGGCGCGGCACACCTCCCAGACGGGCAGGGCCTTGTGTTCGGGCTTAAAGCTTTTGAAGACGACCGGGGTGCGGGTCACGGTGTCGTAGGCCGTGACCAGCGTCGGCAGCGTCAGCTGACCGAGCGTCGTCTTGCCGAACACCTTCCTGAGCACCTTCTCCAGCCCCGCGCCGTCGTAGCGGGGGGCGGACGGACCCTGCGTGAGCAGCCGGCCTGCGCGCGACCACAGGCGACCGGCCAGGCCCGGGAAGATCGTGTGCCGTTCATCGCGATACAGATCGGCCAGCTGCGCAGGCGACAGGCCGATCCCCAGGCTGCAGGCGACCAGCGCACCGGTGGAGCTGCCGGCCAGGAGGTCGAAGTGCTTCAGCAACCCGCCGGTCTTGCCCGCGCGGGCCAGCGTGTCCTCGACCCCACCCAGCCACAGGCTGGTCACCAGTCCGCGGATGCCGCCGCCGTCCAGCGACAGGATGCGTTGCATCTTCATGCGCGAGTCCTCCGATGCCGGGGCGGCCAGAGTACGGCCGATGCGGGCCGGGGGCGAGCTGTCGGTGCCTTCGCGATCGCGTCCCGCGAGGGCGCTAGAACCACTCCATCAGCGAGATGCCCAGCCCGACATAGGTCGCCCGGTGGTTGTAGTCGATCAGGCTCTCGCCATAGCCATCGAACACCTGCACATGGCCGCGCAGGGTGCGATTGATGGGGAAGCCCCAGTCGAACTGCAGTGCCCCGCGTGAGTCCTCGCCACCGCGCAGCGAGTGCCGCGCCATCAGCGCAAGTTCGTGGCCCCCACGTGTGTGCACCAGCGTGAGGTCGCCGCGGCCCATGTAGTTCTCGATATCGGGGTTGTCGTCCTCGCTGCCGTCCGGAACCCGCCACCAGGGGCGCAGCGTCAGCGCCCAGTTCTCCCGGTCCAGCGCCACGGTGCCGATCACGCGGTTCCAGCTGCGGGAGAACGGGTCGGAGCGGCCGTTGGACTGGTGGTTGATGCCGATGGACGCCATCCGCCCATGCCAACCACCCAGGCGGTAGCCGTTGCGGAATACCAGCAGCACTTCGGGCTCGTAATTGGTCTCGCGGAACGGGCGCGAGTTGTCGCCGTTGTAGACCTGCCAGCGGGAGCTCTGGGTGTAGGCCATCCAGACATCGCCGTTGTCGCCGAACAGGTTTTCCAGTGCCTTGGTCTTGAAGCTGATCTGGAACTTCGCCTCGACATCGTCCAACGCCTGCGGCGTGGTAACCGTGTTGTCGGGATTGGGCGACTGCGGCGTGGTGTTGACGTCCGTGGTGTAGAACGCCGGCAACAGGTAGACCGGCTTGTAGGCACGGAAGTTGAATACGCCCAGCTTGGAGTCGCGCGCCAGCTCCCATCGGCTGTCGAGCAGGCCGCCCTTGCCGGCGTTGGCGATGCGTGCCTCCAGCGCATCCGGCCCGTCTTCGGCCCGGAACAGTTCGCCCAGCGTTTCACGCGCGCGCTCGGCCGGCGGAAGCGACTGCCGGCGGAACCGTTCGTAGGCTTCGATGTCTTCCTTCGCCCGGCGCGCCTGCTCGGCGGCGGCATCGGCCACCTGGGCGCTGTCCGCACTGCGCCCGAACGCGTTGTCGTAGCAGGCCAGGCGCTCGGAGTCGGCCTCCACCGCGCGGCACGCGTCGGCAGCCGATACCGCCATCTCCTGGGCGACGGCGATCGGCGCGATCGCCGCGAGCAGCACCACCGGTATCGCGCGCATCACAGCTGCGACTTGATCGGCAGGATGAACTTCTCGGCGAATTTGTCCTTCCACGGGCGTGCCTGCCAGAGGTCGTAGGTGTACTGCTTGGTGTTCTTCAGGTCGGACTCGAAGACCTCGGTCATGCGCGCGGCAAATTCGCGGTCGTAGATGTTGAGGCTGGCTTCGTCGTTGAGCCGGAAAGACCGGATATCGAAGTTGGTGGAACCGACCGAAACCATCTCGCCGTCGATCACCAGCAGCTTCACGTGGATCATCGTGGGCTGGTACTCGTAGACCTCCACGCCCGCCAGCAGGAGTTCGCCCCATTCGGCCTTGGAGGCCAGTCGGACGGTTTCCGAGTCGATGTGCTCGCCCGGCAGGAGGAGGCGGACCCGCACGCCACGGTGGCGCGCGGCGATGATCGCCTGCATGGTCAGCTCGTCGGGGACGAAATACGATGCCGCCAGATCGATGGTCTTCTCGGCGGCGGCAAGGGCCAGCAGGTACATGAGGTGCATGCTTTCGCTGCCGCTGGCAGGCGAGGCGATGAACACATGCGCGGGGCTGTCGCCGACGGCCTCCAGCGGCGGGAAGTAGTCCGGTCCGTTGAGCACCTCGCCGGTGCTCTTGATCCAGTTGTCGTTGAAGGCGGCCTGCAACTGGGCGACCGCGGGGCCTTCGATGCGGAAGTGCTCCTCGCGCCAATGGTCCGGGTCTTCGGCGTTGCCCATCCACTGGTCGGCGATACCGACACCGCCCGTGAAGCCCACGCGGCCGTCGATCACCAGGATCTTGCGGTGCGTGCGGTTATTGAGGCGGCCGATGTTGTACCAGTGCAGCGGCCGGTACCGCTCGACCTGGACGCCGGCGTCCTCCATCTTCTGCAGCATCGCCTCTTCCATCTTGACGCTGCCGGCCCAGTCGATGGTGACATTGACCTTGACCCCGGCACGCGCCCGTTCGGCCAGGGCGTCGGTGAACTTCTGGCCGATGTCGCCGGACCAGTAGATATAGGTTTCGAAGGTGACGGTCCGCTGTGCCGAGCCGATGGCCTGCAGCATCGCCGGGAAGATCTCGGTGCCGTTGCGAAGCGGCGTGATGCGGTTCCCGGGCAGGATCGCCGGCCCCATCATGACGCCCATCTCGCGCCGGAACTGGGGATCGCTGACGGCGAAGCGGTGTTCGATCTTCCGCTCGAGTGTCTTCTCGGGCGTGGCGAAGTTCATGGCGATCGCCGCCACCAGAATCGTGGCAAGCACGGTGATCACGATCGTCCAGGTCATTTTCTTCCGGCTCCAGTTGCGTGGCATGGCGGTCCCCCTTGAACGCGCGGCACTCTGGGTCAAACGCCTGTTAAGCGGTGTGAAAGGCGGTCGGTCACACGAACCACGCGAGCGCAAAGAGGCCGAGCATGGCAAACGCCAACCCCAGCTTGAGGACGGTACCGATGACGATGCCCACCCAGGTGCCCAGGCCAACCTTGGCGGCGGCGTGGATCTGACGGCCATGGATCAGCTCACCTGCAAGCGCGCCCAGGAACGGACCGGCGAACAGCCCGATGGGCCCGAAGAAAAGGCCCACGAACGTGCCGATCACCGACCCTACCAGGGCCAGCCGGCTGGCACCGACCCGTTTGGCACCGAACATTGTCGCCAGGAAGTCCACGGCCAGGGAGAGCACGGTCAGCAGGCCGAGCAGCACCAGCATGGGCACACCGACCTCCTGGAAATCGCCGGTCCATGCGGCCAGCACCATGCCGGCGAAGACCAGCGGCAGGCCGGGCAGGGCAGGCAGCACCGTGCCGGCGATACCCACCAGGATAAGCACGCCTGCGAGGATGTAATAAAGAGTTTCAACCGGCATGTGTCCGTCCCCGAAATGGCCTTCCGGCCGTGATTGCATTCTTAAAATACGCGGCGTAATTTTCGTCCGCTGTGTTTGTCAGGGGTCACCTTGAAACGTGGCCCGAAGCGGTCGATTCAACCCCGCCTCTTCGTTTCATTGCGCCTGCTCCTTGCAACCAGCACCACGCCGCAGTCCGTGCCGGGCGCCCCCGGCGCCGGATTCCCCTCATGTTCCACCAGGAGCGCGTCACCATGTCGAACCGTGAGACCGGCACCGTGAAGTGGTTCAACGATGCCAAGGGGTTTGGTTTCATCAGCCGCGAGAATGGCGAGGATGTCTTCGTGCACTTCCGCGCGATCCAGTCGCAGGGGTTCAAGAGTCTGAAAGAAGGCCAGAAGGTCTCCTTCACCGTCGTACAGGGGCAGAAGGGCCTGCAGGCCGACGCGGTCGAGCCGATGTGAGTCCCAACGGCTTGGGGCCGCAAAAAAAGCCCGGCCATTGGCCGGGCTTTTCATTGCTTGCGGTCGTCGTGGAATCAGCGCACCCACGCCCGGCCGTTGTACACGCGCACGTACGAACCTTCACGGATACCGTCGAGATCGTTCTGCGTCACAACGGTCGTACGACCGTCCTGCATGCGCACGTACACGTTGTAGGACGCGCCGCCGGTGCGGTTCTGGATCGCGTTGCCGGCCACGGCACCCGCCACCGCGCCCGCGACCGTCGCGGTGTTCTGACGGCCCTCGCTGTCGGTCTGGTCCTTCGCGATGGCGCGGCCGGCAGCGGCGCCGACCAGGCCGCCCAGCACGGCGCCGGTGGCGCGCGGCGCGGTGCTGCCGCTGCTGACCTGCTCGATACGGGTGACGGTGCCGCAGTCATAACAGTTGGCGGTGCTGTTGCCGTAGCCGACACCGGCGCCAGCGCCTGCCGAGCCGTAACCGGACGTCGCACAACCGGCCAGTGCCAGCACCGATGCAGTCGCCACGCCGAGCAATCGAAGGTTCATGGTGTTCATTCCGCTCTCCTCAAAGATGGTGGACGGGTGGCGGAACCGCCACGCGCCGCCACCGTAGGCAGCGATCCGTGAACACGTGATCAACCCTGCGGGCGTGGTTCATCCCCCAGACGGCAAGCCGCGCTCGCCGCTAAGGGCGACGGTGCGGACCCGCGTGCGGTCAGCCACGGAAATCCTGGTGACAGGCTTTGCAGGCCTCACCGATGTTCTCGGAAGTGGCGGTCGCACTCGCGCAGTTGAGGGGAGGGCTGCCCAACGCGTCATCCAGCGTCGCGCGCAGCCGTCCGGCGTGCTGCGCGAACCGGGTGTCGTCGCGCAGGTCGGGAAACGCCGGCTCCAGGTCATTGGCGACCACGCGCAGCGCCTGCAGGTGGGGCAGCACGTCGGTGGCGGCACAGCGGTTGGCTTCGATCGAGCCCCCCATCTGCGCGAGATGTGCCTGCATCATCTGCATCGCGGCATGCGGGTAGTGGTCGGTCCAGCCCTTGCGGGACTCCAGTGCGCGCATGAGCATCACTACGCCCAGCACGCCGATCACCAGGCCCAGCAGGAACAGGAACAGGTAACGCGAGCCGTTCCCCTTGCGGCCGGTCGCAGTGGCGTCGGAACGGGAGTCGCGGGGCTGGGGATCGGTCATGGCCTGGCCTCCTGAATGGGTCGGCGGACGATAGCACGCAGCGTGATGCGATCCGCTGGCACGCGGCGGCGTCCTACACTATGTCGATGCCCGACCTTCCCCTCGATTCCGGCTGGCAGGACCGCTTCGGCGGTATCGACCGGCTGTACGGCCGCGGAGCCCTCGAACGCCTGTCCCAGTGCCGCGTCGCCATCGTTGGCGTGGGTGGTGTCGGCTCGTGGGTGGCCGAGGCGCTGGCCCGCAGCGGGGTCGGCCACCTGACGCTGGTGGACGCCGACGACCTGTGCGTGTCCAACACCAACCGTCAGCTGCCAGCCCTCGAGGGCCAGTACGGGGTGTTGAAGGTGGAGGCGATGGCGGCGCGGTGCAGGGCGATCAATCCGGCCATCGCGGTCGACGCACAGGCGCGCTTCCTCACGGCCACGACCATCGGCGACGTGCTCGAGCCCGGATTCGACCTGGTACTGGATGCGTGCGACAGCTTCCGCAGCAAGGTGGAGCTGGTGGCATGGTGCCGCCGGCGCAAGCAACCGGTCATCGTCTGCGGTTCGGCGGGCGGTCGCACCGATCCGACCCAGGTGCGGGTGCGCGACCTGTCACGGACCGAGCACGACGCGATGCTCGCGCTGATCCGCAAGAAGCTGCGCGCGGAATTCAATTTCCCGCGCAATCCATCGCGCTATTTCGGCGTGCCGGCGGTGTACTCGCTCGAGAACGTGCAGTACCCGCAGGCCGACGGCCGAGTGTGCGGGGTGCGACCGAAGCTGGAGGGCGAGGCCGGCTTCAAGCTGGATTGCGGCGCGGGCCTGGGGGCGGCCACGCACATCACGGGCGCGTTTGCGTTCGCGATGGTCGGCAAGGCGGTGCCGATGCTGCTCAAGCCGACCCGGGCGCCCGCCGTGTCGCAGGCGGTGGATGCGGTCAGCGTGCCGGCAGGTTGAAGAGCCGCTCGGCGTTGCGACGGGTGGCCTCGCCGACGGTGTCCGGCGACTCGTCGCGCAGCCGTGCAATGGTGGCGAGAACGTGGGTAAGGCGGGCCGGCTCGTTACGCTGGCCGCGGATTTCGGCGTCGGGCTGATCCGGCGCGTCGGTCTCCAGCAGCAGGTACTCGATCGGCATGGTGGCGGCGAGCGTGCGCAGGCGTTGTGCGCGTTCGTAGGTGACCGGGCCACCCAGCCCCACCAGGAACCCCTGGTCCCAGAGTTGCTCGGCCTGCTGCCGGCTTCCTGAAAAACTGTGGACGACCCCTCGCAGGGGCGCGAACCGCCGGATGGCCGCCAGGACCGGGTCGACCGCGCGCCGTGCATGGACGATCACGGGCAGGTCGAACTCGCGGGCCAGCCGCAATTGGCCTTCGAAATAGTGCGCTTGCGTGTCACGGTCCAGGCCGTCGACGAAGTAGTCGAGCCCGCACTCGCCGATCGCCCGCGGGCACTCGCGTTCGATCCACTGGCGAAGCGTGTCCAGGTGCGCCGGGCGGTGGTCGGGCAGGGACATGGGGTGCAGGCCGTAGGCGGGATACAGCCCCCTGTCCTGGGCGCACACCTCTTTGAGCTTGGGCCAGGAGGCGGCCGTGACTGCGGGCACCACCTGCCGGCTGACGCCGGCTTGGCGCGCCCGCTCCAGTACGGCGGGCCGGTCGGGGTCGAATTCCGATGCGTCGAGGTGGCAGTGGCTGTCGATCAGGTCCATGCGTGAGGGTCGACCCGTCAGCTCAGTCCGGCTGACCCGGTTCACCGGGTGCGTTGCGGTTCTTCCAGCTCGAAAGCAGCAGGGTGCCCAGGCCCAGCAGGATCTCATCGACGAAAGGGAAGGGATCCGGCACCACCAGCGTGATCGCGAAAAGGGCCGCGGTCAGCTTGAACAGCGTGGGGTAGCGCAGCTTGCGCGCCCAGTTCAGGACAGGGAGGAGGATGGGGTTGGGCATGGGGGAGACCTTGGCCGGGTGCACAGACGACGCTAGCACGGTGCCGCGATGCGGTTCACGGAAGCGACAGGCTGGCGTTAAAAAATCGGGAGGCATTCAGCCACGCGGTGGTGGAATGCCGCCCACACCCAGTGCGGGCACCAGACCCCGCTTCAGGAGGGCCGTTATGAACAAGAACATGCTCGCAGTCGCATTGGCGTCCCTGCTGGTCGGTGGCGTCGCGGTCGCCGCCTACAACAGCTTTGCCGACGACAACCCGGTTGCGACCGCGTCCGACGCCGCTGCCGCCGCCACTCCACTTGATGTCGATGCAGTGGAGGATGGCGCCATTGATGGCATCGAGTACGCCGACGTCGTGGCGGTGGAGCCGGTCAACGAGAAGCAGGCGCTGTACGCGACCGTGATCGGCTCCGATCCCATCAGCGAGACGAGCACCGTGTCCAGCCCGCGCGAAGTCTGTGAGGACGTCGTGGTGCAGGAGCGCCTGCCCGAGCGCGATGGCAATGTCGGTGGCACGGTGGCCGGCGCGCTTATCGGCGGCCTGGTGGGCAACCAGGTGGGCGGCGGCAACGGCAAGAAGCTGGCAACGGTGGCCGGTGCAGTGGGCGGTGGCTACGTGGGCAACCGCGTCGACCGCAACCATGTCGGTGGCCGCGTGGTTGAACGCGTCGACCGCCAGTGCCGCACCGTCTCCGACACCTCGCAGTCCTCGCGCGTGGTCGGTTACAACGTGACCTATCGCAACCCGGACGGCACGACGGGGACGATGCGCACCGGCAGCAAGCCGGGCAGCCGCATTTCGCTGGGCAACGAGGACCAGGTGGTCGGGTATGACGTGACCTACCGCTACGACGGCCAGCAGCAGACGGTCCGCATGGACGATAAGCCGGGCGATCGTCTGCCCGTGATCGACGGTCAGGTGATGACCCGCACTGCGCTGGTGACCGATAACGACCGCGGGTAATTGCCTCGCGGAACACGTGCCGAACGGGAGGGGCCGGTTTTCCGGCCCCTCTTTTCGTTTGCCGGGCTACAACCGTTTTCAGGGTCGCGCGCGGGGTGCCGCGGCCTCGGGCGCCCCGATACAATGGCGATCTTTGACCTGCCCGAGTCCGCCATGGCCCTGCACCCGTACGACCTCTACGACGTCCGCTCCCTGCTCAGCGAGGAGGAGCGCGCGGTACAGGACACCGTGGCACGGTTCACCGATGAGCGCGTCCTGCCCATCATCGGCGACGCGTTCGACGAGGGGCGCTTCCCGAAGGAGCTGGTTGGCGAGATCGCCGAACTGGGTCTGCTGGGTTCGACCCTGCCGGAGGAGTACGGCGGTGGCGGCCTGAACTCGGTCTCCTACGGCCTGATCTGCCAGGAGCTGGAGCGTGGCGACAGCGGCATCCGCAGCTTCGTCTCGGTGCAGTCCTCGCTGTGCATGTACCCGATCTTTGCCTACGGGAGCGAGGAGCAGAAGAAGCGCTGGCTGCCGGACATGGCCGCGGGCAAGGTGATCGGCTGCTTCGGCCTGACCGAGCCGCACGGCGGTTCCGACCCGGCCAACATGAAGACGGTCGCGAAGAAGGACGGCGGCGACTGGGTCATCAACGGCGCCAAGATGTGGATCACCAACGGCAACCTGGCCGACATCGCCATTGTCTGGGCGCAGACCGATGACGGCATCCAGGGTTTCGTGGTTGAGAAGGGCATGGCCGGCTTCGCCGCCCAGGAAATCAAGCACAAGATGAGCCTGCGCGCGTCCGTCACCAGCTCGCTGTTCTTCGACAACGTGCGCGTGCCGGAGGCCAACCGGCTGCCCAACGTCAAGGGGCTCAAGGGTCCGCTGGGCTGCCTGACGCAGGCGCGCTACGGCATCACCTGGGGTCCGATCGGTGCGGCCATCGCGTGCCTGGACGAGGCGCTGAACTACAGCAAGGAGCGCATCCTGTTCGACCGCCCGCTGGCCGCCAACCAGGCCGCGCAGCTGCGCCTGGCCGACATGGCGCGCCGTATCACCAGCGCGCAACTGCTGTCGCTGCAGCTGGGCCGTCTCAAGGATGCCGGCAGGATGGCGCCGACGCAGGTGTCGCTGGCCAAGTGGAACAACTGCCGCATGGCTATCGACATCGCCCGCGATTGCCGCGACCTGCTGGGCGGCGCCGGCATCACCACCGAGCACGCAGCCATCCGCCACGCGCTCAACCTGGAGTCGGTGATCACCTACGAGGGCACCGAGACCGTGCACCAGCTGGTGGTCGGCCGCGAGCTGACCGGCATCAACGCGTTCTGACCGTGGACACCGGCGAGGGTCGGGTGGGCACCGTGCCGCTGGAGGGGCGCGTGCCTGACGGGCTGGCGGCCATCCGCCTGGAGACCGAGCGCCTCGTGCTGCGGGTGCCGCGCATCGAGGACTTCGAGCGCTATGCCGACATGTTCGCCCGCGACGAGCTGCGCTCCATCGGCGGCCCGCTGGTTCGCGGAGACGCGTGGCGGCGGTTCCTGCAGATGCCTGGCGCGTGGATGCTGCAGGGCTTCGCCATGTTCTCGGTCATTGAAAAGGACACCGGCCGGTGGGTCGGGCAGGCGGGGCCGTGGCAACCCGACGGCTGGCCCGGCACCGAGGTCGGCTATTCGCTGCATCCCGACGCCTGGGGCAAGGGCTACGCCACCGAGGCCTGCGCGGCCGCGATGGACTTCGCATTCGACGTGCTGGGCTGGGACGAGGTCGTACACACCATCGCCAGGACCAACACCGGGTCGCAGTCGGTGGCACGCCGCCTGGGCTCGATCAATCGCGGGCCGGTGCGCTTGCCTGCGCCCCTGGACACGGTGGAGGCCGATCTCTGGGGCCAGACGCGCGCCCAGTGGCATGCCCGCCGTCCATCCGCCGCTGCTTCCTGACCCCACACTTCCGTCGACCCCGTGGCCGGCCACGGGGCGGAGACCTGCATGACCGCTTCGATTCCGACTCCGATCCCGGCCCGCATGCGCGGCCTCAACCGTGCCGAGATCTGCGACGTCAACTTCACCGAGTTCGTTCGCAGCTGGGACGGACGGCGGGATGCAGCGCCCGCGCCGGACGAGGCGGTGCTGGAGGGCAGCGCGCTGGACGCAGCGGGTTTCCGCGAACTGTTCGAGTCGCAGCTGATCAGCCGCCACCTGGACCTGATGGCGCGCGTGCTGCGCGTGCAGAACAAGGTCTTCTACACGATCGGATCCAGCGGCCACGAGGGCAACGCGATGGTCGCGCGCCTCACGCGCCACACCGACCCCGCGTTCCTGCACTACCGCAGCGGCGGCTTCATGGCCGAACGTTTCCGCAAGCTGCCGGGGATGGATCCGATCATGGATTCGGCGCTCAGCTTCGCGGCCAGCGCCGAGGACCCCGCCAGCGGCGGCCGCCACAAGGTTTGGGGCAGCAAGCCGTTGTGGGTGCTGCCGCAGACCTCGACCATTGCGTCCCACCTGCCCAAGGCGCTCGGCACCGCGATGGCGATCGAGACCGCGCGCCGCCTCGGCCACCCGTTGCCGATCCCGGGCGACAGCATCGCCATCTGCTCATTCGGCGACGCGTCGAGCAACCACGCCACCGCGCAGACGGCCTTCAATGCCGCGGCATGGTCGGCCTACCAGAAGCTGCCCGCACCGGTGCTGTTCGTCTGTGAGGACAACGGCATCGGCATCTCGGTCAAAACGCCCAGCGGCTGGATCGCCCGTAATTTCGCCAACCGTGCGGACCTGGACTATTTTTACGCCGACGGGCTGGACCTGGCTGGCGGGTACGGCGATGTGCAGAAGGCGGTCGAGCACTGCCGCCGCACGCGCCGGCCGACCTTCCTGCACCTGCGCACGACGCGGATCATGGGCCACGCCGGCACCGACTTCGAGATCGAGTGGCGGTCCATTGAGGAGCTGTGCGCGGTGGAGGCGACCGATCCGCTGCTGCGTTCGGCCGCCATCGCGATGGCGTCGGGCCTGATGTCGGCCGACGAAGTGCTGGCGCTGTACGAGTCCACGCGCGAGCGGTGCTTTGCCGCCGCGGGTGAGGCCGACAGGCGGCCGAAGATCGAGACGCTGGAGCACGTCATCGCGCCGCTGGCGCCGTACACCCCGCAGGCGGTGCGCGCGGAGGCCACGCGGGTGGACTACGAGGGCCGGCGGATCGAGGCCTTCGGCGGCGAGTCGAAACTGCCGGAGCGCCAGCCACCGCGCCACCTGGCCATCCAGATCAACAACGCGCTGCACGACCTGTTTGCCAAGTATCCCGAGACGCTGCTGTTCGGCGAGGACGTGGCCCAGAAGGGCGGCGTCTACACGGTCACCAAGGGCCTGCAGAAGGCCTTCGGCCGCCGGCGCGTGTTCAACACGCTGCTGGACGAGACGATGATCCTTGGCATGGCCCAGGGCTTCGCCAACCTCGGCCTGCTGCCGATCCCGGAGATCCAGTACCTGGCGTACTTCCACAACGCCTGCGACCAGATCCGCGGCGAAGCGGCGAGCCTGCAGTTCTTCAGCAACAACCAGTACGCCAACCCGATGGTGGTGCGCATGGCCGGGCTGGGCTACCAGCGCGGCTTCGGCGGCCATTTCCACAACGACAACTCGATTACCGCGCTGCGCGACATCCCCGGCCTGGTGGTGGGGTGCCCGTCGCGTGGCGACGACGCGGCCACCATGCTGCGGACGCTGACCGCACTGGCGAAGGTCGACGGCCGGGTCAGTGTGTTCCTCGAGCCGATCGCGCTGTACATGACCAAGGACCTGTACGAGCCGGGCGACGGACGCTGGCTGACCACCTACCCGGCGCCCGAAGAGGCGATGACGCTGGGCGAGGGCCGTGTGTACCTGCCCGAGGGGGGTGGAGACGGCGATGACCTGGTGATCTTTACCTACGGCAATGGCGTGCCGATGAGCCTGCGTGCCGCCCGCGACATCGAGGCCAGGCACGGCTGGAAGGCGAGGGTGGTGGACCTGCGGTGGCTGGTGCCGCTCAATGCCGGGTACATCGTCGAGCAGGCGAAGTCGGCCAAGCGGATCCTGGTCGTCGACGAGGGTCGCCACAGCGCCGGCGTGGGCGAGGGGGTGATCACCGCCATCGCCGAAGGCGGCTTCGGCGCGCGGCCGTTCCAGCGCGTGGTGGGTGTCGACACCTATACGCCTCTGGCGGGTGCCGCGTTCCTCGTCATTCCGGGCGAAGAGGACATCGTCGCGGCGGCCGACCGGCTCGCCGGTTGATCCTCCGGAAGTCGCTTCACCCGCCATCCAGGTGAACGGCAGAAGCGGCTCCATCCTCGATTCGATCCCACGGACCGCACCCTCGGCAACGGATTCGTCGCGTGATCGCGGCTGAAGCCGCTCCTACACGGGTGGGGTGGGGCGGCGTGCCAGTCCGTCCAGGAGCTCGCCTTCGCGCACGGGACGACCGTCGACGGACAGGGCTGACGCGCCCCGCTCCAGCGGCAGGACGGCCAGCGCGATACACCCGTTGGAGGGCAGGCAGCAGCTCGAGGCGACCGTTCCCAAGGGCGTGTCTCCGGCGCGTACCTCGGCGCCCACGTCCATCGATGCATCGGACTCCAGCAGCGCGACGCCGCGCTTCACCTTCCCGAGGAAATGCGTGCGCGCGACGATCTCCTGGCCCGGGTAGCACCCTTTTTTGACGCTGAAGGCCGCCAGCCGGTCCAGCGACAGTTGCTGGGGCGTCCACTGTTCGACCTGGGAGGCAGGCAGGCGCGGCAGGCCGTGTCGCAGGTCGGCCGCCCGCCAGGCCATCGCCGCGCCCGAATCCGGTGCCGCATCCGCAGGCCCCAGGCGGAGCGTTCGCTCGCCCCCCGCGCCATGCATGTCCATTTCGATGACGCCGCCATCCAGCAACGCGGCACGTGCGCCCTCGGCCGCGGATGGGGCCTCGAAACGTCCGCGCGCCATCACGCCATCCACCACTTCGACCCGCACCTTGCTGCGGAACACGAACCGGGAGAGCGCGGAACGGACCGTTTCGGGATCCGCGTCCGGCAACACCAGCCACAGCGTCTGCTCGTCGCGACGCAGCAGCGCGAACAGGGCGATGACGCGCCCTTTCGGCGTCAGCCAGCCGTTCCAGTGCCACTGCATCACGTCCAGCGCCGCGACGTCATTCATGAACTGGGCCTGCGCGAAGGCGATCGCATCGGGTCCGGAAAGCGCCAGTAGGGCGTGGCCATCGAGCCGGAAGTCGCTTGGCGACGGGCGTTGCGGGTTGTCAGGCATGGGGGCGGGAATTAAGCTTCAACGCCCCGATGATAGGCGAATCCTCCACTTCGACCGGCCCAGCCGACCCTGACGAGACGCCTGTCCCGGCGTCCGCGGGCGAGGATGCCGGGCATCTGGAAGACCGCGACGCGACACCGCCCAGGGAGTGGGGCGGGCGCGAGGGGCCCGATCCCGTGCGGTATGGCGACTGGGAGAAGAACGGGCGCTGCATCGACTTCTGACGCGATGCCCTGATCTTCTCCAGCGCTTCAACCGACGTTCCTTCCGCCACGCGGCCCTGCCGCCCAGCCGAGACCGCCGCCGCCCATGGCCAGTCGCCCACGTCCCTTGTCGCCCCACCTGCAGGTGTACCGCTGGCAGATCCAGATGGTGACCTCGATCCTGCACCGGGCGACCGGCGTGATCCTCACCGTCGGCAGCCTGCTCATCGTCTGGGCGCTGCTGGCGCTGGCTTCGGGCCCCGAGGCTTGGGGGGACTTCACCGGCTTCGCCGGCTCGCCGCTGGGTTTCCTGATCCTGTTCGGCTGGAGCTGGGCGATGGCGTTCCATCTGATCAACGGCATCCGCCACCTCGTGCAGGACGCGGGGCTGGGTTACCGGATCGAGTCGTTCGTCACCAGCAGCTGGATCTCGGTGATCGGCAGCCTCGTGCTGACGGCGATCATCTGGCTGGCCGCCATGTTCCTGCGGGGTGACGCATGAGCCTGCGCCATCCCCTCAAGACCGCCCGCGGCCTGGGTTCGGCCAAGGACGGCACGCACCATTGGATCCTGCAGCGCATCACCGCCATCGCGCTGGTGTTCCTGTCGCTGTACGTCGTCGGGTTCGTGGCGTGGCTGGCTGGTTCGGGCTACGGCGCGGTGCGCGAAGCCGTCGCGCACCCGGCCAACGCGCTGCTGCTGATCGCCTTCCTCGTTGCCGCCTTCTGGCACGCCAAGCTCGGCATGCAGGTGATCATCGAGGACTACGTCCATACCCCGTGGCTGGCCGCGACCGCGCAGCTGACCGTCATTTTCGTGTGCGTCCTCGCGGCCATCGCCAGCGTGCTCGCCGTCATCCGCATCGCGCTGGGAGCCTGATCCATGGGTGCCGCTTACAAGATCCACGAACACACCTTCGACATGATCGTCGTGGGTGCCGGTGGCGCCGGCCTGCGCGCCACCTTCGGCCTGGCCCAGAAGGGCCTCAAGACCGCCTGCATCACCAAGGTGTTCCCGACCCGCTCGCACACGGTGGCCGCGCAGGGCGGCGTGGCCGCAGCGCTCGCCAACATGGGCGAGGACGACTGGCGCTACCACTTCTTCGACACCGTGAAGGGGTCGGACTGGCTGGGCGACCAGGACGCCATCGAGTACATGTGCCGAGAGGCTATCCCCGCGATCATCGAGCTCGAGCACCAGGGCGTGCCGTTCTCGCGCACCGACGACGGCCGCATCTACCAGCGCCCGTTCGGCGGCATGACGACGCGTTTCGGTGAAGGCCCGCCGGCGCAGCGCACCTGCGCCGCCGCCGACCGCACCGGCCACGCCATCCTGCACACGCTCTACCAGCAGTCCTTGGCGCACGACGCGCAGTTCTTCATCGAGTACTTCGCGCTCGACCTGATCATGGACGCCCACGGCGCGTGCCGTGGCGTGCTGGCCCTGGACCTGTCCACCGGCGAACTGCACCTGTTCAAGGCGCAGGGCACGGTGCTGGCCACCGGCGGCTACGGCCGCGCGTACTTCTCGGCGACCTCGGCCCACACCTGCACCGGCGACGGCGGCGGCATGGTGTTGCGCGCCGGGCTAGCGCTGCAGGACATGGAGTTCGTGCAGTTCCACCCGACCGGCATCTACGGCGCCGGCTGCCTGATCACCGAGGGCGTGCGGGGCGAGGGCGGCATCCTGCGCAACGCCAACGGCGAACGCTTCATGGAGCGCTACGCCCCCAGCGTGAAGGACCTGGCGCCGCGCGACATGGTCAGCCGCTCGATGACGATGGAAATCCGCGAAGGCCGCGGCGTCGGCGAGCACAAGGACCACATCCTGCTCGACCTGACTCACCTGGGGCCCGAGGTCATCCACGAGAAGCTGCCCGGCATCGCCGAGTCGGCCCGCATCTTCGCCAACGTGGACGTGGAGAAGGAGCCGATCCCGGTCATCCCGACCGTCCACTACAACATGGGCGGCATCCCGACCAACTACCACGGCGAAGTCGTGCAGCTGCGCGGCGGCGACCCGGATGCGGTCGTGCCGGGCCTGTACGCGATCGGTGAGGCCGCCTGCGTGTCCGTGCACGGCGCCAACCGACTGGGCTCCAACTCGCTGCTGGACCTGGTGGTGTTCGGCCGCGCGGTGGCCAACCGCTGCGCCGAGACGGTCACGCCCAATGGCAAGGCCGCGACGCTGGCGGGGGATGCGCTGGACGGCGCACTGTCCCGCCTGGACACGCTGCGCAACGCCAACGGCGGCACGCCGACCGCGGTCATCCGCGACAAGATGCAGCGCACCATGCAGGCCGATGCCGCGGTCTTCCGCACCGGCGAGACGCTGGCCGAGGGCGTGGCGAAGATGCGCGAAATCCACGCCTCGTTCGCCGACGTCAAGGTCACCGACCGTTCCTTGGTGTGGAACTCCGACCTGGTGGAGACCTACGAGCTGGCCAACCTGCTCGACCAGGCGCTGGCAACGATCGTTTCCGCCGAGAACCGCACCGAGTCGCGCGGCGCGCATGCCCGCGAGGACTACCCCGAGCGCGACGACACCGGCTGGCTCAAGCACACCCTGTGCTGGGTCGACCCGGCCGGGCAGACCACCATCGACTACCGCCCGGTGCACATGCACACGCTGACCAGCGATGTGGACGTGATCCCGCCGAAGAAGCGCGTGTACTGACCGGACGCAAGCCATGGCCGAATTCGCACTCCCCAAGAACTCGCAGATCCAGAAGGGCCGGCATTTCGACGCGCCGGGCGCCAAGCAGCCGCGCACCTTCAAGGTCTATCGCTGGAACCCGGACGACGGGCTGAACCCGCGCGTCGACACCTACGAGGTGGACCTGGCCGCGTGCGGCCCGATGGTTCTGGACGCGCTGATCAAGATCAAGAACGAGATTGACCCGACGCTGACGTTCCGCCGCTCCTGCCGAGAGGGCATCTGCGGCTCGTGCGCGATGAACATCGACGGCACCAACACGCTGGCCTGCACCAAGGCCATTGCCGATTGCGCCGGCGACGGCGAGGTGCCGATCTACCCGTTGCCGCACATGGAGGTGGTCAAGGACCTAGTCCCGGACCTGACCCACTTCTACGCGCAGTACGCCTCGATCAAGCCGTGGCTGCGCACGCAGAGCCCGACGCCGTCGGACCGCGAGCGCCTGCAGTCGCCGGCCGACCGCAAGAAGCTCGACGGCCTGTACGAGTGCATCCTGTGCGCGTGCTGCTCCACCAGCTGCCCGAGCTACTGGTGGAACGGCGACCGCTACCTGGGACCAGCCGTGCTGCTGCAGGCCTACCGCTGGATCGTCGACAGCCGCGACGAGGACACCGGTGCGCGCCTGGACGACCTGGAAGACCCGTTCAAGCTCTACCGCTGCCACACCATCATGAACTGCGCGCGGACCTGTCCGAAGGGACTGAACCCGGCGCAGGCGATCGGCGAGATCAAGAACCTGATGCTGGCGCGCCGCGCCTGATCCCACGCCCAGCGGCCTGGTTGCTGCCGAATCAATCGCCGCCTCCGGGCGGCGATGCTTCAAGGAGGCGTCGCAATGTCCGATACGTCGATCTTCCTGCCCGTGCTGGCGATGGCGGTACTGACCTTCGCCGTCTGGTGGCGCATGTACTTCATGCGCATCGGCCAGATGAAGCGCGAACGCATCCACCCCCAACGGGTTGCCACGTCGGCCGCGTCCGCCTCGCTGCTGACCGACAGCCGCGCCGCCGACAATTTCCGCAACCTGTTCGAGTTGCCGGTGCTGTTCTACGTGGCGCTGCTGGTGGCCGCGCATACCGACCTGGTGACCCCGACCACGCACGTATTGGCGTGGCTCTTCGTCGCCCTGCGTGTCGTCCACAGCGCGATCCACTGCACCTACAACAAGGTGTGGCACCGGTTCATCAGTTACGCACTGGGCGGGCTGGTGCTGTGGATGCTGTGGGGCTACCTCGCCCTGGGCCTGCTGAAGGGCTGACCGGTGGACACCCCGCTGCCCGACGACGAGGCCGAGCTGCGCCGCCTGCGCTGGCGCTGCCGGCGCGGCATGCGCGAGCTCGACCAGATGTTCGGCCGGTATCTCGACCGCCAGTGGCGGCAGGCACCGGCGGCCGAACGGGCGGTTTTCCTACGGCTGCTGGACACCGAAGACGATAGGCTGTGGCACTGGTTCATGGGGCACGACACGCCAACCGATGCCGAACTCGCACGCCTCGTCGCACGTATCCGCGCCCTGCCGGCTTGAGTGGCGGCCCTCGCGCTGGCTGACGGCCGCGCTGCTGTTCCTCGCCGCGGGCGCTGCGCTGTCAGCCATGGCGTCCGACCTTCCAGTCATCGTGTCAGTGCCCATGGCGCTGTTTGCTGCGGTGTACGGGGCGTGGCTGGCGGCACGTGAGCGCGCCCGGCCTGTGCGCCAGCTGGTGGCGACACCGGACATGGCGCTCTGGCGAATCGATGGCGAGCCGATGCCGGGCCTGCGCGTGGACTGGCGGGGGGCGCTGCTGTTCGTCAGGTGGGAGTCGCCGGTCGGACGCGCATGCCTGGTCTGGTGGCCCGACACCCTGTCGCCCCCACAGCGCCGTGAACTCCGGCTGGCCGCTCCGTCCCGCGGGACTGCGCGCGATGCCGGTTCGATGGCACCATAGCCGCTTCGCCCGGCTGGTCTGCGCATGTTCAAACCCATCCCGGTCGCCATCGGCCTGCGCTACCTGCGCGCCAAGCGACGCAACGGCTTCATCTCCTTCATCTCGCTGGCATCGATCCTGGGCATCGCCCTGGGCGTGGCGGCGCTGATCACCACGCTGGCGGTGATGAGCGGCTTCCAGCGCGAGATCCGTGACCGGATGCTGCAGATGGCCGCCCACGCCACCGTCAGCGCCTATGGCGAGCCGCTTCACGACTGGCCGCAGGCGGTCGAGCGCGCGCTCGCCGATGCGCGCGTGGCCGGCGCCGCGCCCTACGTGGAGAAGGAAGCCCTGCTCAACGGTGCCCGCAACCAGCCGGCCTTCGTCCGTGGCATCGTCCCGGAGGAAGAGTCGAAGGTGTCCGTGCTCGGCGAGAAGATGAAGGAAGGCGAGATGGCCTCGCTGGTCCCGGGCGAGTTCAACATCCTGCTGGGCACGGAGCTGGCGCTGTGGCTGGGCGTGGGCGTCGGCGACGACGTGGTGATGACGCTGGCGGACTTCCGCAGCACACCGGTCGGGGCCGTGCCCCAACTCAAGCGCTTCACCGTCAGCGGCCTGTTCGAGGTCGGCTACAACGAGTTCGACAAGGGCATGGCGTTCGTGCACATGAGCGACATGCAGCGCGTGATGCGCATGGGCGACGGCGTCACCGGCGTGCGCCTGCGCCTGCACGACATGGACCAGTCGTGGGAGGTGGCACGCGACCTCGCGGTCGAGCTGGGCGGACCCTATCGCGTGAGCGACTGGACCAGCGAGAACGCCAACATGTTCCGCGCCCTGAAGATGGAGAAGACGATCATGGCGATCCTGCTGTCGCTGATCATCGCGATGGGCGCGTTCAACCTGGTCAGTTCGCAGGTGATGCTGGTGACCGACAAGCAGGCCGACATCGCCATCCTGCGCACGC
>CBIHLN010000043.1:0-21078 GCA_966210725.1 uncultured Lysobacter sp.
CCGAGAAGCTGCGCACCGGCGACACCGGCAAGTCCAACGGCAAGATCGTGATGGCCACCGTCAAGGGCGACGTCCACGACATCGGCAAGAACATCGTCGGCGTGGTCCTGGCCTGCAACAACTTCGAGGTGATCGACCTGGGCGTGATGGTGCCCGCGCAGGCCATCCTGGACCGGGCGAAAGCCGAGGGCGCCGACCTGGTCGGGCTGTCGGGCCTGATCACGCCCTCGCTCGAGGAAATGAGCCACGTTGCGCGCGAAATGCAGCGCCAGGGCCTCGACATGCCCCTGCTGATCGGCGGCGCCACCACGTCGCGCGCGCACACGGCGCTGAAGATCCACCCGCATTACAAATCGCCGACGGTCTGGGTGAAGGATGCCTCGCGCGCCGTCGGTGTCGCCCAGACGCTGCTCGGCAAGGCCTCGCGTGACGCATTCATCGCCGCCAACGATGCCGACTACGCCGACATCCGCGAGCGACACCGCAACCGTGGGGACGGCAAGCGGCTGGTGTCGCTGGAGAAGGCCCGCGCGCAGAAGTTCGATGGCGGATGGGATGCGTACGATCCGCCGGCGCCGCGCTCGCCCGGGTTGCACGTGTTCGACGACGTGCCATTGGCCGAACTCGTGGACTGCATCGACTGGACGCCGTTCTTCAACACCTGGGAGCTGGCGGGCCGGTATCCGGCCATCCTCGACGACGTCGTCGTCGGCGCGCAGGCGCGAGAGCTGTTCGAGGACGCGCGGGGGATGCTCGACACGATCGTCCGGCAGAAGTGGCTGACCGCGAAAGCCGTGTTCGGGCTGTGGCCGGCCTGCAGCGTGGGCGATGACGTGGAGGTCCCGGTCGACGGCGGGCGTACGGCCACCCTGCACTTCCTCCGCCAACAGGCCGACAAGCCGGTCGACCGCCCCGACTTCTGCCTGGCCGACTTCATCGCACCCGCGGCCAGCGGCAAACAGGACTGGATCGGTGCGTTCGCGGTCACCGCGGGGCTCGGGATCGAGCCGCACGTGGCCCGGTTCGAAGCGGCGCACGACGACTACAACGCGATCCTGCTCAAGGCCCTCGCCGACCGCCTGGCCGAAGCCCTGGCCGAGTGGCTCCATGCAAGAGTGCGACGCGACCACTGGGGCTATGCCGGCGATGAAACGCTCGATAACGATGCGCTGATCGAGGAGGCCTACCGTGGCATCCGCCCGGCGCCGGGCTATCCGGCATGCCCCGAGCACAGCGAAAAAACCACACTGTTCGAGATGCTGGACGCCGAGCGGCACACGGGCCTCAAACTGACCGAGAGCTTCGCGATGTACCCCGCTGCCGCGGTGTCGGGCTACTACTTCACCCACCCGCGCAGCCAGTATTTCGTCGTCGGTCGCGTATCGAAGGACCAGGTGGCGGACTATGCGCGTCGCAAGGGCGTCGCCCTGGAACAGGCCGAGCGCTGGCTGGCGTCGAACCTCGATTACGACCCTGAATAAGCCGTCAGCAGGCCGAACCGGACCCGCGTGTGGCAGCGGCTTCCGGCGCAAACCGCGCCCGGCCCGGGCGGTCACCACACGAGGTCGTCGGGCACCTGGTACTTCGGGTCGGCGTAAGGGTCATCCCCCGCGGGCGCATCGGGGTCGACCTTCAGCGCGACGCAGTCCGGGAAGATCGCCTCGGCCTGCGCCAGCACGTCCGCGGTCACCACCTTGTAATGCCCGTTGAGCTGCAGCACGCCCAGTGCAGCGGCGTTGACCGCCTTCAACTGCTCCGCGGTCACGTACACGCGCTTGATCTTGCCGCCGTACGGGAAGTGCCGTGCGATATCCGCGTCCGCGACGTTGAGTGCCTTGTCCTTGACGAGCGCTTCGACCTTCGCCTTGGCTTCACGACGCTGGCGCGCGGCTTCCTGTTTGGCCTGCTCGGCCTTGATGCGGTCGTCCTTTTCCTTCTGCGCGCGAATCGCATAGGCCTTGGCCAGGTCGATGTCCTCGCGGGATCGCGGGCCCGCCTGGTGCCCGCCCGGGTTGCGCTGCGGCGCCTTGCGACCCGCAGGCGGCCCCTCGCGTCGCGGCTTCGCGCCGCGCTTGCCGGCATCGGACGGACGCTCGGGTTTGGGGGCGGGCTTGAAGCCCAGCCCCATCAGCTGGTTGCGCAGTGTGTCGCTCATCGGCTCAGTAGTGTGGAGGTGGCGGTTCGCTGGACGGGTCGGCTGCCAGCGGGTTGGACGACATGGACAGACGCAGCTGCCGAAGCTCGTCCAGTGCACGGTGCAGCACAAGCGCATTGCGGGCTTCCTCGTCCCGCGCAGCCGCCAGGGCATCGCTCAGCGTATTAATCGCGTGCTCCTGGAAAGCCAGGCGCAACTCCAGTTCCGCTACGCGGTCTTCAAGCGCCTGCATGGTGGACCCGTCGGACGGCATCATGCCCCGCGTACCACCGACCGGCCGCGACCGATGCCGTAGTACGCCAGCCCGGCCTCCTCGACCTGCTCCGGCGGGTACAGGTTGCGTCCGTCGAAGATCACGCGGTCCGCCAACGACTGGCGCAGACGCGCGAAGTCCGGACTGCGGAACTGCTTCCACTCGGTCACGATGACCAGCGCGTCGGCACCTTCGGCCGCCGCGTGCTCGGAGTCGCAGAGCACCAGGTCGTCCCGCTCGCCGAAAATACGGCGGGTCTCGTCCATCGCCTCCGGATCGAATGCCCGCACGGTCGCGCCGGCTTCCCAGAGTTGTCCGATCAAACGGCGGCTGGATGCCTCGCGCATGTCATCGGTGTTGGGCTTGAACGCCAGCCCCCATATCGCAAACGTCTTGCCTGCGAGCGCGCCGTCGGCGTAATGCCGCTGGACCAGCTCGAACAGGTGCCCCTTCTGGCGGTGATTGACCGACTCGACGGCGTCCAGCAGCTCCGGTGCGACGCCGTGGGCTTGCGCGATGCGCGCCAGCGCCTGCACGTCCTTGGGAAAGCACGAGCCGCCATACCCGGCGCCGGGATAGATGAAGTGCCAGCCGATCCGGGGGTCCGAACCGATGCCCAGCCGGACCATCTCGACATCGGCCCCGACGCGTTCCGCAACGTTCGCGATTTCGTTCATGAAGCTGATCTTGGTCGCGAGCATCGCATTGGCTGCGTACTTGGTCAGCTCGGCGGAGCGGACATCCATACACACGAAGCGGTCATGGTTGCGCACGAAGGGGCCATACAGGCGGCGCAGCTGTTCGATCGACGCCGGGTCCGATGCGCCGATGACGATCCGGTCCGGCCGCATGCAGTCGTTGACCGCATCCCCTTCCTTCAGGAACTCGGGGTTGGACACGACGTCGAATGCGATGTCCACGCCGCGCGTGGCGAGTTCGTCCGTGATAGCGGCGCGCACCCTGTCGGCCGTGCCCACCGGCACGGTCGACTTGCTGACGACGATCGACGGGCGATCGATATGGCGGCCGATGGTGCGCGCCACCTCCAGCACGTACGTGAGGTCGGCACTGCCGTCCTCGTCGGGCGGCGTGCCGACCGCGATGAAGATGATGTCGCTGGCGGCGATGCCCTCGCCCGCGTCGGTCGTAAAGACGATCCGGCCGGCGCCGATGTTGCGCTCCGCGAGCTCTTCAAGACCGGGCTCGAAAATCGGGATCTCCCCTTCTCGCAGTCGATCGACCTTCGCTGCGTCGACGTCAACGCAGACGATATCGTGGCCGATCTCGGCCAGGCATACGCCTGTGACCAGGCCGACGTAGCCGGTACCAAAAATCGTGGCATGCATCTTTGAAGCTTTCCTTGTGGGACGGGGTCGCCCCGGACCTCTCGGCCGGCCTGGCGACGATCCGGCGCAGGGACCCGATCCTTGTTACTTGACGATGTCCAGCAACTCGACCTCGAACACCAGCGTGGCGTTCGGCCCGATCGGCCCGCCCGGCGTACCGCGCTCGCCGTAGCCCAGGTTGGACGGGATCCAGAAGGTGTACTTGCTGCCGACCGGCATCAGCGCGATGCCTTCCTGCCAGCCCGGCACCACCTGGGACAACGGGAACGTCACCGGCTCGCCGCGCTCGTAGGAATCATCGAACGACGTGCCGTCCAGCAAGGTGCCCTTGTAATGCACCTTCACCGCGTCCTCAGCCGACGGGCGCGGGCCGTCACCGGCCGTCACCACCTTGTACTGCAGGCCCGATTCGGTGGTTTCAACGCCCGGCTTCTTGGCGTTCTCCGCCAGGAATACAGCGCCCGCCTCGGCGTTCTTCTTGGCCTTGGCCATCATGTCGGCGATCTGCTTGGCCTGCATCTTCTGGCCGAAGGTCTCGCCGACCTGCTTGGCCTGCTCCTCGGTCATCAACGGCGTCTCGCCGGCAATGACCGTCTTCATCGCCTTGGTCAGCGTGTCGAGATCGACCTCGTCCTTCACCGGCTCCAGCGACTTGGCCATCTCCATGCCGATCATGTAGCTGACCTGTGCCTTCTCGCCCTCGAGCCCGGCGATTTCCAGCGCCGCGCCCTCGGCGGCGTCGGCCTCTTCGCCCGTCTTGGCGGTCTCGGCCGGCGTGGTGGCGTCACCATCGGGCTTGCAGCCCGCGGCCAGCAGGGTCAGCGAACCCAGAACCAGGGCGGTGGCGGTGGAGCGGACGAATCGGGACATCGGGGGAACTCCGGATCAGAAGTGGCGGCAGGCTGGACCTGGCAGGCAGGCCCCAGCACGGAACACGATCACGCCGGTCGGCCGGCGACGGCGGCCCCGGACGGTGGCACGCAACAGCTGACCGCCGGCCCAACCGGCGGCCTGCACGATCAGAGGATCGCCTGCAATTCCACGTCGAACACGAGCGTGGCATTGGGACCGATGGGGCCGCCCGGCGTACCGCGTGCGCCATACGCCAGGTCCCCGGGGATCCAGAAGCGGTACTTGGCGCCCACCGGCATCAGGCCGACGCCCTCGGTCCACCCCGGGATGACCTGGTTCAGGCCGAATTCCGTGGGCTCGCCGCGGTCGTAGGAGCTGTCGAACACCGTGCCATCCAGCAGCGTGCCGTGATAGTGGACACGGACGCGGTCGGTGGCACGCGGCATGGCACCGGACCCTTGGCGCAGCACCATGTACTGCAGGCCGGAGCCGGTGGTGAACACGCCCTTGACCTGCTTGTTCTTGGCCAGGAAGGCCTCGCCCTCGGCGCGGTTGGCCTCCGCGGTCGCCTGCGCCTTCTGCGCCATGCCGGCCTGCAGCCGGGTGGAGAACGACTGCCGCACCGCGTTGAGTGCGGTCTCGTCCATCAGCAGTTCGCCGTCGCGCAGCACGGTGCGCACGGCCTGCATCACGACGGGCATGTCGAGCTCGTCCTTGATCGGCGCCAGCGAGCGGCCGACGTTGCCACCGATCAGGTAGCCGACGTGGGCGGTGTTGATGTCGGGCACCTTGGCGTCGGCGGGCAGGCGACCGGCGCGCGATTCGACACGTTGCATGAGCGCCTGCGATGTCGCCTGCGCTTCGGCTTCCGACAGCAGCGGCTCACCGCCGGTGAAGGCCTGGTCCAGCGCACGCCCGAATGCATCCACGTCGAGGTCGGGGCCCGCTGGGCCGATCGAGCGGCCGACGTCGTAGCCCACCATGTAGCTGGCCTTCTCGCGGTCGGTGGTCAACACGGTCTTCTCCTGGGCCATGGCAGCCGTACCCAGCAGCGCCACGGCGGTGGTCAACATCACGGCCGCGCCGCGTACGAAAGCCTTCATCCGGTCCTGCTCCTGTGATTGAAGTGGCGTCATGGTGCGACGCCGGCATGCAGCGCCGGGTACTGGAGGCCCGGCAAGCCGCCTATTGTCGCGGGCGGGACGCCGCCGGGCAAACACCACGGCCGCCCGACGCCTGCCGGGTTCAGCGCGGGGGACGCGGCGACGCCAGTGCCCGCTCGATCGCGGCCACCAGCTGCGCGTCGTCCGGGACGGTCTTGCTGCCATAGCTGGCGATGAGCCGCCCGTCGCGCCCCACCAGATACTTGTGGAAGTTCCACTTGGGCGCCTCGCCGGCCGCGCGGGCCAGGCCGCGGTAGAGGCCGGACGCGTCGGCGCCGACGACGTGGGACTTCTCGAACATCGGGAACTTCACGCCATACGTGAGCGTGCAGAACTCGCGGATGTCGGTCTCGTCCTCGAATTCCTGCTCCTTGAAATCGCCGGACGGGAAGCCGAGCACCGCGAACCCGCGGTCCTTGTACGTCGCGTGCAACGCCTCGAGCCCTTCGAACTGCGGGGTGAAGCCGCATTTGCTGGCGGTGTTGACCACCAGCACCACCTGGCCGCCGTATTCGGCCTGGAGGTCCACCGGGGTTTTGCCGGCCAGGGGTCGGAACACGTGCCCGGAGAGCAGCCCCTGCGCGGCGAAGGCAGCGGCCGACGCCACCAGAACCGCGCACGCCAGTGCGAAGCGCCCGAGGGGGCGGGCCGGCCGGGAGGTCTGGAAACACCGCTGGATGAGGGGCATGCGCGGACTCCGGAGTAGGCGGCGGGCCAGTATGACTTCAGTTGGGGTGCCCCGGAGACGCCGACCCGTTGACATGGGGGAAACTGGTGTTATAGTCACCTACAACACCGGTCTACCAACGAGCAGGACGGACCCCATGAACCGCAAGCTGCAGAACACGATCTCCGCCCTCATGACCAGCGGCGCCCTGCTGGTCCTGGGGCTGGTGGCGTCCAGCCAGGCGATGCCGATGATGGCCAGCCCGGGTGACGCCTACGGCGCGGCCCCGATGGACGCGGCCCTGAACCGGGCCGGCGAACTGAACGCGCTCGCCGGCCCGGCAGGACTGACCGAACTGGCCACCGCCGCCGCGCTTGCCGCAGCGCTGGAACCCGCCACCGACGATTCGGATGCAGGTACACGCACCGAGCGCTCGTCGCGTCCGACGGCCCGCCGCCAGGCGTTGGCCATGCCCTATTTCTCCTTCGCACCCCGGGGTTGACCATGACCGCCATCCAGTGGAGCGACGGCGCTCCCATCTACCGCCAGCTGAAGGAGCGCGTCGTCGCGATGATGCTCGACGGCGTGCTCAAGCCCGGCGACGCCCTGCCTTCTGTCCGGCAGGTGGCCGCCGAGTACCAGCTGAATCCCATCACCGTCTCGCGCGCCTACCAGGAGTTGGCGGACGAGGCCCTTGTCGAAAAACGTAGGGGACTGGGCATGTACGTGACCGAAGAAGCCGCAAGGAAGCTGCTGGTGAACGAGCGCGAGCGCTTCCTCACCGAGGAGTGGCCGCTCGTGCTGGAGCGCATCCTCCGCCTTGGGCTGGACATGGACGAGCTGATGAAAGCCGCCCCCGCCACGGGAGGTGCACGATGAACGCCGTCCTCGACACCGCGACCACCACTGCCCCGGTCGTCAGCGCCCGCCGCCTCCGCAAGCAGTACAAGAACAAGCTCGCGCTGGCCGACACCGCGTTCGAAATCCCGGCCGGCCGCATCGTCGGGCTGATCGGCCCCAACGGCGCCGGCAAGACCACCGCGCTCAAGGCCATCCTCGGGTTGATCCCGTTCGACGGCGAGCTGAGCGTCCTGGGCCGCGACCCGCGCACCGAGCGCGACGAGCTGATGCGTGATGTCTGCTTCATCGCCGACGTCGCCGTGCTGCCGCGCTGGATGAAGGTCCGCGAGGCCATCGAGTTCGTCGCCGGCGTGCACCCGCGCTTCGATCGTGCCCGCTGCGAGCGCTTCCTCGCCGGCACCCAACTCAAGCCCGGCATGCGGGTGCGCGAGATGTCCAAGGGCATGATCGTGCAGCTGCACCTGGCGCTGGTCATGGCGATCGACGCCCGCCTGCTGGTGCTCGACGAGCCCACGCTCGGCCTGGACATCCTGTACCGCAAGCAGTTCTACCAGCGCCTGCTGGAGGACTACTTCGACGAACAGAAGACCATCCTGGTCACGACCCACCAGGTCGAGGAGATCGAACACATCCTCACCGACGTGATGTTCATCCAGGACGGCAAGATCGTGCTCGACACCGAGATGGA
This sequence comes from uncultured Lysobacter sp., assembly GCA_966210725.1. Lineage (GTDB taxonomy): Bacteria > Pseudomonadota > Gammaproteobacteria > Xanthomonadales > Xanthomonadaceae > Lysobacter_C. The sequence continues at coordinate 7,986 of CBIHLN010000043.1, forward strand.
CACGCTGGGCGAGCGCTTCACCGAAGTGCTGGTCAACGCCGACCACCTCGAGGCCGCCCGCGCACTCAAGCCGCTGGACGAGCGCGCCCTGCCCTTCGGCAAGACGGTGATGCTCTTCGACGGCGTGCCCGCCTCCCAACTGGCCACGCTGGGCGAGATCCGCACGCCCGGGCTGGCCGACCTGTTCGTCGCCACCATGAAGGGGACCTACGCATGAACGCCCTCGACACCCGCATCGACGGTGGCAGCCCGGCCGCGCCACGCGCGGTGGCGCACGCCACCCACCCGACGCACACTTTCAAACTGCTGCTCAAGCGCGAGTTCTGGGAACACAAGGGCGGCTTCCTCTGGGCGCCGCTGGTCGCCGGCGGCATCTCGCTGCTGCTGACGCTCATGGCGATCGTGGTCGGGCTGATCGCCGCCCGCCGCGCCATCGCCGACGGCGACATGGAAATCGACGGCGTGCAGGTCAACGGCCTGGACATCGGCCAGCTGACCAGTCGCATGAGCGCACAGGACATGGCCGAGATGGCGCAGGGCCTGGACCTGACGCTGCTGCTGAGCTCCTCGTGGCCCTTCATCGTCCTGGGCTTCGTGGTGTTCTTCTACTGCCTCGGTGCGTTGTACGACGAGCGCAAGGACCGCAGCGTGCTGTTCTGGAAGTCGCTTCCGATCTCCGACACGCAGACGGTCCTGTCGAAGGTCGCCAGTGCCGCCGTGGTCGCCCCGATCATCGCCATCGGTGCGTCGATCGTGACCATGATCGTCTTCATGCTGATGATCAGCACGGTCGTCCTGATGCACGGCGGCAACCCCGTGGAGCTGCTCTGGGGCCCGGCCAACCCGCTGACGCTGATCGGTGGCCACATCGCCTGGATTCCGGTGTACGCCCTGTGGGCCCTGCCGACCATTGGCTGGCTGCTGCTCTGCTCGGCCTGGGCGCGCAGCAAGCCCTTCCTCTGGGCCATCATGGTCCCGCTGTTTGCCGGCATCTTCGTCAGCTGGTTCGACCTGATGGAGCTGTTCAACCTCGACAGCTCGTGGTTCTGGGCCAACGCGGTGGGTCGCCTGCTGCTGGGCACCTTCCCCCTGGTTGATGCGGCCTACCGCGACGGGTTCGACGGCAATGGCATCGAGAACATCTCGCACGAGCTCTCTGCGGCCAGCCAGCTTCAGACCCTGGCCATGCCCGAGTTGTGGATCGGCGCGGTCGTCGGCGCGGCCATGATCTTCGGCGCGATCCGGCTGCGCCGCTGGCGCGACGAAGGCTGATACCCGCCCGCTCCCACGGACAAGGACCTGCACATGACCATCCACAAAGCCGCCCTCGCCCTGTGCCTGCTGTCTCCCTGGGCCGCCCAGGCCGGCGAGCCCGCACCGGCCGGTATCAACGCCGAAATCCGGCAGGAAATGAGCGCCGCCCGCAAGGAAGTCCGCGCCGACCTCGACGAGGCGCGACGGGACATGCGCACCGGCAACCTGCGCATCGACAACGGCCTGCGATTCGGCGACCGCGATGACGCGGCGCCTTCCGACCTGCCCCGTGCGGAAATCACCCCCGAAGGTGACCTGTTGATCGAAGGCCAGGCCCAGGCCATCGATGCCGGGCAGCGCGCCCAGTTGTTGGCCTACCGCCGCCAGGTGGTGGCCATCGCCCTGGCCGGCATCGACGCCGGGGAGCAGACGGCCAACGCCGCACTGGACGCGGTGGGCGACAGCTCGTGGATCGGCCTGGTGTTCAGCGCGATGACCGGCCGACTGGAACGCGATGTCGAGCGTACGGTCCAGCAGAACCTCGGGCCGGCCATGCGGGACATCTGCCGACAACTGCCGACGGTGATGTCCACGCAACAGCAATTGGCGTCCAGCCTTCCGCAGTTCCAGCCATACGCCAACCTCGAGCCTGCCGACATCGAGGAGTGCGAAACCACGATCCGGCATGAACTCGCCACGATCTGATCCGAGGCCCCAATGAACAACACCCGCCGACTCGCCCTCGTTGCCTGCCTCGCCGTCGCCCCGGCCCTGGCTGCCTGCAGCACCGACTCCACGCCCGCGTCCAGCAAGGACACTGCGGCAGCCGCCGACGAGCCCCGCACCGCGCTGGGTCGCACCGTCGCCAATGCGCTCGAGGAGGCCCGCCAGGAAATGGCGACCGAGAACATCAGCGTCAGCGGCGACATGGACATCCAGGTGGGTGACACCCACATCAACCGCGACCAGCCGCGCGATGCCGACGGCAATCCGCTGCCCAAGGCCGAGATCAGCCCGCAGGGCGACCTGCTGATCGACGGCAAGACGGTTGCCGTCACGCCGGAGCAGCGGACGATGCTGCTCGACTACCGCGGCCACATCGTGGACGTGATCGGCACCGGCATGACGCTGGGCGCCAAGGGCGCGGACCTGGGGATGGAAGCGGCCGGCGGTGCGATCAAGAGCATCTTCACCGGCGAGATGGACGCGTTCGAGCAGCGTATCGAAGCGCAGGCGGCCGCCATCGAGACCGAGGCGCTCAAGATCTGCGACCGGCTCCCGGCCATGCTGGCCAGCCAGCAGGCGCTGGCGGCGTCGCTGCCGGAGTTCCGCCCCTACGCGACGATGACCGAACAGGATGTCGACGACTGCGGGAACGACTCGGGCAACCGCACCGTGAAGCAGGAAGCCGTGCGCGAAACCATCCGCGAAGAAATCCGCGACACGATCCGTGGTGCGACAGGCGCCGCAAACGAGCGCTCGCAGGCGGATGACGCAGGGTCCGAAAAGTTGTCCGCCGCCGAGGAAGCCGAGGCCGCCGGCCGCTGAGCCCGGTTGCCCCTCAACCCGCGCCGGACTGGATCCCGCCCCGCGTCAGCGCCGCGGGGTCCAGCAGCTTTTCCAGCGTGCGCCGATCCAGCCCGCTCTCTTCCAGCGCGACGTCCAGCACGGGGCGCTGCTCGCGATACGCGCGCTTCGCAATCGCCGCGGCCTTTTCGTAGCCGATCACCGGGTTCAACGCCGTCACCAGGATCGGATTGCGCGCGAGCGCATCATCCAGCCGGTCGCGGCGCGCCTTCATGCCGCCTATCGCGCTGTCGGCCAACAGGCGCGCACTGGCGGCCATCAGGCCGATCGAATCCAGCAGGTTGTCGGCCACCAGCGGCAGCATGACGTTGAGCTGGAAGTTGCCGCTCTGGCCTGCCACGGTGATTGCGACGTGGTGGCCCATCACCTGCGCGCAGGCCATGGCCACCGCTTCGGGCACCACCGGGTTCACCTTGCCCGGCATGATCGAGCTGCCCGGCTGCAACGCCGGCAACTCCACCTCGCCCAGTCCGGCCAACGGCCCGGAGTTCATCCAGCGCAGGTCGTTGGCGATCTTCATCAGGGCCACCGCCAGCGCGTTGAGCTGGCCCGACAGTTCGACGGCGTCGTCCTGGCTGGCAATCCCCTCGAACAGGTTGGCGGCCGATGCGAAGCGCGCGCCCGAGCGGCGCGACAGCGCCCGCACCACGGCCTTGGCGAACCGCGGGTCGGCGTTGATCCCGGTGCCGATGGCCGTACCGCCGATGGGCAGCCGCTTCAGCCGCCCCAGTGCGTCCCCGATTCGTGCCTCGGCCGAGGTCAGTTGAGCCGACCAGGTCCGCAACTCCTGGCCCAGCGTCAACGGCATCGCGTCCATCAGGTGCGTGCGGCCGGTCTTGACCACCTTGTCGAGCGACTTAGCCTTCCGATCGATGGTCCGGCGCAGGTGGCGCAAGGCCGGCTGCAGGTCTTCAGCGACGGCCAGCACGGCGCTCACGCGGATCGTCGTGGGGATGACGTCGTTGGAGCTCTGGCCGAGGTTGACGTGGTCGTTGGGGTGCACGCGCCGCCGGCTCGTGGACGCTAGCGTCGCGACCACCTCGTTGGCGTTCATGTTGCTCGACGTCCCCGACCCCGTCTGGAAGACATCGACGGGAAACTGGCCGTCATGCCCGCCGCCGGCGACGGCCTCGGCCGCCCTGATGATGGCGGCGGCGGTCGCGTCGGGCAGCAGGCCGAGGCTGGCGTTGGCCTCGGCGGATGCCGCCTTGACCAGCCCCAGCGCCCGGATGAAGCCGCGGCGCATCGGCCGGCCGGACATCGGGAAGTTCTCGACGGCTCGCTGGGTCTGCGCGCCCCACAGCGCGTCGGCGGGGACGCGCAGTTCGCCCATGCTGTCGTGCTCGATACGGGTTGCGGACGTGTCTGCCATGGCCGGTCTCCTGGTTGCAGCGGGATCGGTATCGCGGACCGACGCCGCGAACTCGTGATCGCGAGGATAGTCCGTCGGCGCCACGCGTCCCGTGAGTCGACGCGCGCGGCGGATCGCAATGGCCCCTGCGGTCGGGCCCGGGCGGCCCGGGCTCTGTAGAATTGTCGCCCCCTCGCCTGCCCGGTCCGTCCATGTCCGTCGAAACCCAGCTGCTCGCCCTGTCCCCGCTCGATGGCCGTTATGCCGGCAAGGTCGATGCCCTGCGCCCGATCTTCTCCGAGTACGGGCTGATCAAGGCCCGGGTGAAAGTGGAAGTCGAGTGGCTGCTGGCGCTGGCGGCCGAGCCCGGCATCGCCGAACTCGCACCCTTCACCAACGGCGCCACCCGGCGCCTGCGCGACCTGGCCGAGAACCTCTCGGTGGAAGATGCCGCGCGGGTCAAGGAGATCGAGCGCACCACCAACCACGACGTCAAGGCGGTCGAGTACCTGATCAAGGAACGCCTGAAGGACGACGCGGAGCTGGGCCCGGCGCTGGAGTTCGTGCACTTCGGCTGCACCTCCGAGGACATCAACAACCTCAGCTACGCGCTGATGCTCAGCCAGGCGCGGCAGTTCGTGCTGCTGCCGAAACTCGATGCGCTGATCCAAAAGCTGCGCGGCATGGCGCACGGGCACGCGGCGCTGCCGATGCTCTCGCGCACCCACGGCCAGACCGCCTCGCCCACCACCGTCGGCAAGGAGATCGCCAACGTCGTAGCCCGCCTCCAGCGCCAGGGCGAAACGCTGGCGGCCACGCCGATGCCGGGCAAGATCAATGGTGCGGTCGGCAACTTCAACGCCCACCTGGCGGCCTACCCGGACATCGACTGGCCGGCGTTCTCCGAGCGTTTCGTGCATTCGCTGGGCCTGAACTGGCAGCCGTACACCACCCAGATCGAGCCGCACGACGGCATCGCCGAGCTGTGCGACGCCCAGCGCCGCATCGACACGATCTGCATCGACCTGTGCCGCGACGTCTGGGGCTACATCTCCCTGGGCTACTTCAAGCAAGCGGTGAAGGCCGGCGAGGTCGGCAGCTCGACGATGCCGCACAAGGTCAACCCGATCGACTTCGAGAACGCCGAGGGCAACTTCGGCATCGCCAACGCGCTGTTCGAGCACTTCGCCGCCAAGCTGCCGATCAGCCGCTGGCAGCGCGACCTCACCGACTCCACCGTGCTGCGTGCGCTGGGCACCGCCTTCGGGCACGCGCTGATCGGCTTCGACGCGCTCCTGCGCGGCCTGGACAAGCTCAGCGCCAATCCCGACCGTCTGGCCGCCGACCTGGATGCCGCGTGGGAAGTGTTGGCCGAAGCTGTCCAGACGGTCATGCGCCGACACGGCTTGCCCAACCCGTACGAGCAGCTCAAGGCGCTGACGCGCGGCCAGGGCATCAACGAGGCCTCCATGCGCGAGTTCATCCAGGGCCTGGACCTGCCCGAGGACGAGAAGCAGCGGTTGCTGGCCATGACCCCGGGCAGCTACACCGGGCTGGCCGAACGCATGGCGCGCGACGTCTGATCGACGCGCGCGCCGCACCGGGAGGCGTCGACGCATGAACCTCAACCAGGTCACCCTGCCTGCACGCGACGTCCCGGCCTGCATCGCGTTCTACCGGTCGATGGGGTTCACGCTGGTCGTGGATTCGGCGCCCCGCTATGCGCGCTTCGAATGCCCGGATGGCGGCGCTACGTTCTCGCTTCACCGCGTCGAGGAAGGCCCCGAAGACAGCGGCATGCTGGTCTATTTCGAGTGCGAGGACCTCGATGCCCGCGTAGCCGACCTGCAGGCCCGGGGGATCGCGTTCGACCAGATGCCGACCGACCAGCCATGGCTGTGGCGGGAGGCGCGGCTGCGCGATCCCGCCGGCAACCGGCTCTGCCTCTTCCACGCAGGCACCAACCGCCGCCATCCGCCCTGGCGCGTTACGTCCTGACCTCCTCCCGGAATCCCATGCACGTACTGGTCAACATCGATGTCCCCGACCTGGCCGCGGCCGAAGCGTTCTACACGCGCGCGTTCGACCTGCGCGTGTCCCGCCGGTTCGGTAACGCCGGCGTTGAACTGCTGGGCGGTAACGCGCCGGTCTACCTGTTGGAGAAACCCGCCGGCAGCACCGGTGCCGGCATCACGCCGCGGGACTACGCCCGCCACTGGACCCCGCTGCACTGCGACGTGGTGGTGGACGACCTGGACGCCGCGCTCGCCCGCGCACTGGATGCCGGCGCAACCGCCGAAGGCGACGTGCGGGAGCATGCATGGGGCCGCATCGTCCAACTGGCCGACCCCTTCGGCCACGGCTGGTGCCTGTTGCAGTTCCTGGGCCGCGGCTACGACGAGATCGCCACATGACCCCCAAGCGACCCGCTTCATCCACCGCCACCGCCCGCAAGCACGCGAAGACCGCCAAGAACGCGCTGCCGATTGAAGTCGATGGTGCCTGGCTGCCTCCATTGGGCATGCCGCCGGCCGACTTCCTGCGCGACTACTGGCAGAAGAAGCCGCTGCTGATCCGCAATGCGTTTCCCGGCTTCGTGTCGCCCATCCAGCCCGAGGACCTGGCCGGCCTGGCCTGCGAGGACGCCGCGCTGTCGCGGATCGTCGCGCATGAACGTGGCGACGGCGCGGGCGGCGCGGACCGATGGCTGCTGCGCAACGGCCCGTTCCCCGAGGACCTGTTCCCCACCCTGCCGCACCACGACTGGACGCTGCTGGTGCAGGACGTGGACAAGTGGGACGCGGACGTGGCGCAGGTGCTGGAGGCGTTCCACTTCCTTCCGCGCTGGCGGATCGACGACGTGATGGTGTCCTTCGCCGCGCCAGGCGGCTCGGTCGGCGCACACGTGGACCAGTACGACGTGTTCCTGCTGCAGGCGCAGGGGCGGCGACGCTGGCAGGTCGATGCGTCCGACGACCCGCCGCTGGCATTCCGCAACGATGTCGAGCTGAAGCTGCTCCAGCGCTTCAACCCGACCCACGACTGGGTCCTTGAGCCCGGCGACATGCTCTACCTGCCGCCGGGCGTGCCGCACCACGGCGTCGCCGAGGACGCGTGCCTGACGTTCTCGATCGGCATGCGCGCCCCGTCCGCGGCCGAGCTGCTGGGCGACTTCGTCGACACGCTCGCGGCCGACGCCGACGAGTCCGAGCGCTACCACGACCCGGACCTCGCGCCTGCCGCGGACCCGGCCGAGATCGATCCGGCTGCAATGGAACGCGTCGTCAGCGCCCTCAACGCCCTGCGCATGAACGACCCCGACCGCCTGGGCGACTGGTTCGGCCGCTTCATCACGCTGTACCGCAGCGCCGGCCAGGTGCAGGCGCCACCTGATTCGCGCTCGCGCATCGAGATCGAATGGGACCTGTCCAATGGCGGCCGCCTGCTGCGCCATCCCTTCTCCCGGATGGCGTGGCGCAAGGCGCATAAACGCGGTGCGCAGGCGCAGTTGTTCGTCAGCGGCCAGGTGCACGCCCTGCCGGCCCGTGATGCCCAGCGCATCGCCAATGCGGCGGAGATCGGCGGCGAGTTCTATTCAGCGCTGTCGGAGGCCGGCCGCGACCGCGTGCAGGCGCTGCTGCACGAAGGCCACTACCAGCTGCAAATGCCCGACGAGGGCTGGGAAGAAGGACTGGGGGACGACGACTGATGCACACGACTGGCCCGCACACGATGGACACGCAGGGGTTCGGGGTCGACACCGTCGACTACGAAACCGCGCTGCCGGACCTGCGCACGGTGCGTGAAACCGTCTTCGTGCAGGAGCAGCGGGTGCCGCTGGAGCTGGAGTGGGACGCGCTGGATCCGCAGTGCGTCCACGTTCTCGCGCGCGACGCGGCCGGCCAGCCCATCGGGACCGGCCGCCTGACGCCCGAGCACAAGATCGGGCGCATGGCCGTGCTGGCGCCGTGGCGCGGCCGCGGCGTGGGCGATGCCCTGCTGCTGGCGTTGCTTGCCGCCGCCCGCGAACGCGGCTGGCGCGAGGTATCGCTGCACGCGCAAGTCTCGGCGCAGGACTTCTACGCCCGCCACGGCTTCCTGCCGCTCGGCGAGCGCTTCGAGGAAGCGGGCATCGACCACCAGACCATGCGCCTGCTGCTGGACGCGGCCAATCCGGTCGAGTCCCGCGAAGCCGCCGTCGCGGCGGCCGTGGGCGTCATCGCCGGCGCCCGCCGCCAGCTGCACATCTACAGCCGCGAGCTGGACCCGGGCCTGCTGGACAGCACGGCGGTGATCGCGGCGCTGCGCCGCTACGCCACCCACGGCGGCGAAGTGCAGGTCCTGCTGCAGGATGCCGTCACCCCGCAGCGACGCGGCGCGCCCCTGATCGGGCTGGGCCAGCGCCTCCCCAGCGCCTTCGCCTTCCGGGTGATCGAGGAACCGGTGGACCTCGAATACCCCTCGGCCTTCATCGTCAACGACGGCGGCGGTTACCTGTTCCGGTCGCTGGGCCACCGCTTCGATGGCGAGACCCGCCTGGACGCGCCCGCGCGGGTCCGGCAGTTGCGCGCCACGTTCGATGAGCCGTGGCAGCGGGGCCGGCCCTGCAGCGAGTTCAGGGCACTGGGCATCTAGGGGCACCGCCGGCCGCGCCTGAATCCGTCGCAACCGGCTGCCCGCAACCCATCACCGGCGTTGCCGGTCGATTGGCCGAAGACCCCACGCTGACGCTACAATTCCGGGTTCTTGGGCCTGTTCATGCGCCTGCGTGCGCGATTCGGCCCCGACTTCCCCTACCGAGTCTCCCGACCCCATCGTGGACAATCTGCTTAAGCACTTCGCCCAGTCCTCGCAACTCGGCGCCAACGCCGCCTATATCGAAGACCTGTACGAGCAGTACCTGGTCAATCCGGAGTCGGTGGGTGCCAAGTGGCGCGCCTACTTCGACGGGTTCAAGGGACGCGAGGCGGGCGATCTCCCGCACTCGGCCGCCATCGCCAGCATCGCCGAAGCCGCCAGGCGCACTGCCAGCGGCACCGCCGCTGCGACGACGGGCACGGGTGACGAGCGCGAACGCGGTGTCGGCAAACTGATCACGGCCTACCGTTCGCGGGGCCACCTGGCCGCCAACCTCGACCCGCTGGGCCTGCTCGAAAAGCCCGAGGCGCCCGACCTCGCGCTGGGCTTCCACCGCCTGTCCGAGAGCGACCTGGACGCGACCTTCAGCACCGGCGGCCTGGCCGGCAACGAGCGCATGAAGCTGCGCGACATCCTGTCGACGCTCAAGGCCACCTATGCCGGCAGCATCGGCGCCGAGTTCATGCACATCACCGACGCCGAGCAGCGTCGATGGGTCTATGAGCGCCTGGAAGCAGCCGCTGGCAAGTTCGGCTTCAGCGCAGATGCCAAGCGCCGCATCCTGGAGCGCCTGACCGCCGCGGACGGCCTTGAACGGTACCTGGGCACCAAGTACGTCGGCCAGAAGCGGTTCTCGCTGGAAGGTGGCGATTCGCTGATTCCGCTGATGGACGCCACCATCCGCCGCGCCGGCGAGAACGGCGTGCAGGACGTGGTGATCGGCATGGCCCACCGCGGCCGCCTCAACGTGCTCATCAACACGCTGGGCAAGCCGCCTCGCCAGTTGTTCGACGAGTTCGAGGGCAAGTTCGAGCACGTCAACCACGACCTCGCCCACACCGGCGACGTGAAGTACCACATGGGTTTCTCCGCCGACGTCGCCACCCCCGGCGGCCCGGTGCACCTGGCGCTGGCGTTCAACCCGTCGCACCTTGAGATCGTCGACCCGGTCGTGGCCGGCAGCGTCCGCTCGCGGCAGATGCGCCGCGGCGATGGCGGCCGTGGCCAGGTGCTGCCGGTGCTCATGCACGGCGACGCCGCGTTCGCCGGCCAGGGCGTGGTGATGGAGCTGTTCCAGATGTCGCAGGCCCGCGGGTTCGCGGTCGGCGGCACGGTGCACATCGTCATCAACAACCAGGTCGGCTTCACCACCAGCGAACGCCAGGACGCCCGTTCCACGCTGTACTGCACCGACGTGGCGAAGATGGTCGGCGCCCCGGTGCTGCATGTGAACGGCGACGACCCGGAGGCCGTGGTGTTCTGCGCCGAAATGGCGCTCGACTTCCGCAACCGCTTTGGCAAGGACGTGGTCATCGACCTGGTCTGCTACCGCCGCCACGGCCACAACGAGGCCGATGAGCCGGCCGCGACCCAGCCGCGCATGTACCAGGTGATCCGCAAGCACAAGACGCCGCGCGCGCTGTACGCCGAGCGCCTGATCGCCGACGGCACGCTCACCGAGGCCGAAGCGCAGGCCATGGTCGACGCCTACCGCGACAAGCTCGACCAGGGCGAGGTCACCACCGAGCTGGTGGAGGTCAAGCCCGACGAGTTCACCGTCGACTGGACCAAGTTCCTCAAGGGCAAGCTGGGCGACACGGTCGACACCACCTTCAAGCGCAAGGAACTCGACCGCCTCGCCAAGGCGATCAACACCATTCCCGAAGGCACCACACTGCACGCCCGCGTCGCCAAGATCTACGACGACCGCCGCAAGATGGCGGCCGGCAAGCAGGGTGGCGACTGGGGCTTCGCCGAGAACCTCGCCTACGCCACGCTGCTGACAGAAGGTTACCGCCTGCGCCTGGTCGGCCAGGACAGCGGCCGTGGCACGTTCTTCCACCGCCACGCCATCCTCCACGACCAGGACGGCAACGAGGCCCACGTGCCGCTGCGCGCGCTGGTCGAGAACCCGACCGACGTGACCATCATCGACTCGCTGCTCAGCGAGGAGGCGGTCATGGGCTTCGAGTACGGCTACTCCACCGCCGACCCGATGACGCTGGACATCTGGGAGGGCCAGTTCGGCGACTTCGCCAACGGTGCGCAGGTCGTGATCGACCAGTTCCTGTCCTCGGGCGAGGCCAAGTGGGGCCGCCTGTGCGGCCTGGCGCTGTTCCTGCCGCACGGCTACGAGGGCCAGGGCCCGGAGCACAGCTCTGCGCGCCTGGAGCGCTTCCTGCAACTGTGCGCGCTGGACAACATGATGGTGTGCGTGCCGACCACGCCGGCGCAGGCGTACCACATGATCCGCCGCCAGATGCACATGGCCACCCGCAAGCCGCTGGTGGTGATGACACCCAAGTCGCTGCTGCGCCACAAGCTGGCCGTGTCCTCCCTGGAAGAGTTGGCCGACGGCGGTTTCCAGACGCTGATCCCGGACACCACCGCAACCGCGAAGAAGGTCAAGCGCGTCGTGGTGTGCTCGGGCAAGGTCTACTACGACCTGCTGGAAGAGGCACAGAAGCAGGAGCTGGGCGATGTCGCCCTGGTGCGCGTCGAGCAGCTCTATCCGTTCCCGCGCGAGGCACTGAAGGCCGAGCTCAAGCGCCTGGGCACGGCCACCGACGTGGTGTGGTGCCAGGAAGAGCCACAGAACCAGGGCGCGTGGTACCAGATCCGCCACCACCTGACGCACTGCCTGCAGGGCAAGCAGTCGTTGCATTACGCCGGCCGGCTGCGTTCGCCCTCCCCGGCGGCAGGCCACTTCGCCGACCACGTCGCCGAGCAGACCAAGCTGGTGGCCGACGCGCTGGTCAACCCGCTGCAGGGCGAGGATTACGCCGAGTAACGCGCCGCGGCCGCGCACGACAGATTGAAACGCCCGGCGACGCCCGGGCAACGCCACCACCGTTCGGATCGACCCATTTCTAAGGACGTTTTCCCCATGAGCACCGAAATCAAAGTCCCGGTACTGCCCGAGTCCGTGTCGGACGCCACCATCGCCACCTGGCACAAGAAGCCCGGCGATGCGGTCAAGCGCGACGAGAACCTGGTCGACCTGGAAACCGACAAGGTGGTGCTGGAAGTGCCCTCGCCCGTCGATGGCGTGCTCAAGGAGATCAAGTTCGACAACGGCGCGACCGTGACCAGCGACCAGGTATTGGCCATCGTCGAGGCCGGCGCCGCCGCCTCCGGCGATGCCAAGGGCGATGCCGGCACCTCCAAGGACGAGGCCAAGCAGCAGGAAGCCGACACCAGGCCGGTGCAGCCCAAGGCCGAGGCTGCGAAGTCCGAAGCCGCCAAGCCGGCCGCGAAGTCCGACAAGGGTGACGAACTGCCTCCGGGCGCGCGCTTCACCGCCTCGAAGGAAGGCATCGACCCGAAGGACGTGGAAGGCACCGGCCGCCGCGGCGCGGTCACCAAGGAAGACATCGTCAATTACGCGCGCAGCGGCGGCGTCGGCAAGGCCGGTGGCGCCCGCCCCGAAGAGCGCGTGCCGATGACCCGCATGCGCGCGCGCATCGCCGAGCGCCTGATGGAGTCCAAGAACTCCACCGCCATGCTGACTTCGTTCAACGAGGTCAACCTGGGCAAGGTCATGGCCATGCGCAAGGAGCTGGGCGAGTCGTTCCAGAAGGAGCACGGCATCAAGCTCGGCTTCATGAGCTTCTTCGCCAAGGCGGCCGCCAACGCGCTGCTGAAGTACCCGCTGGTCAACGCCTCCGTCGACGGCAAGGACATCATCTACCACGGCTACGCCGACATCTCGATCGCGGTGTCGACCGACAAGGGCCTGGTCACGCCGGTGCTGCGCAACGTCGAGCGCATGGGCTTCGCCGATGTCGAGAAGGGCATCGACGGCTTCGCCAAGGCGGCGCGGGAAGGTGGGCTGAAGCTCGAAGACCTGCAGGGCGGCACCTTCACCATCACCAACGGCGGCACGTTCGGCTCGCTGATGTCCACGCCGATCATCAACCCGCCGCAGAGCGCGATCCTCGGCATGCACGCCATCAAGGAGCGCGCGATTGTCGAGAACGGCCAGGTCATCGCCGCGCCGATGATGTACATCGCGCTGAGCTACGACCACCGCATCATCGACGG